>JBBAVQ010000005.1:3769-15373 GCA_040397625.1 Pirellulales bacterium
CCGTAGCGAACGTCCGGCGATGGGGCATGGGCAGCCCCGAGCGGCCAGGAAGGCTGCGTTTCCGGCAGAAAACGGCCCGATCCCCGGGCTTGCGACCGCGGAGTTCACGGGCCTATAGTCCCCACCCCCTTTCCTCCGGCCCGCGATGCCACCGCCACGCCACCGCACCTGCCGCGCGTTTCTTCAAGGCCTCGTCGCCGCGGTGATCGCCGCCTGCGCGGCCGATGCGCCGGCACAGACCCCCGGCGCCCGGGCGACGGTACCGGCAGCTCAGATGCCCACGATTCCTGCAGCAAACTCCCGGCCCACGAACTGGCCGACCGCTACCCCCGAGAACACGGACTCGAACAACGACGACCACGACAAGCCGCTCGACAACCACGTGCTCTCCAGCATTCGGGCCAACCCGGGCGCCCCCCTCGGACCGGTCCGCGACTTGATCGCCAGCGAGGTCGCCAAGGCCGTGGCATCCGGCTCAGGGGAGGGCGTCGTGCCGGCAGCCTACGAATCGGCGGTCGCCACGGGCACGTCTGCCGAACTCGAGTTCAAGTCGCTGGAGACGGCGCTCGTCGTTGCCCGCGTGGGGCCGGAGGTGGTGCTCGAGGCCGACCTGCTCACGCCCAAGGCGGTCGAGTTCCTCGAGAAAGTCACGCCCGGCATGCCTCCCGAGAAGGTCCGTGAACTGCGGATGCAGATCTGCCAGCAGGTCCTCCCTCAGCACATCGAGACGCTGCTGGTCTACGTCGATGCCTGCCGCGAGATCCCCGCCGACAAGCTGCCCGAGATTCGCAAGAACGTCGACCGCGCCTTCGATGAGCAGCAGTTGCCTCGCATGATGAAGGAGGCCAACTCACCCAACTCGATGGAGTATGAAAAGTCGCTGCGGGCCCGCGGCACGTCGCTCGACCGGATGCGAAAGATGTTCTTCGAACGAGGCCTCGCCCAGGAGTGGATGCGGAAGAACGTGAAGACCGACGAGGAGGTTCCCCACGCCGAACTGATCGCGTGGTATCAGAATCACCTCGCCGACTACGACTTTCCGGCCAAGGCCCGCTTCGAGTCGCTGACGGTGAAGATGGGGCTCAAGCGGTCGCGTCAGCAGGCGTGGAGCATCCTCGCCGAGATGGGCAACGAAGTGCTCGCGGGCCGGCCCTTCGAGGAGGTGGCCAAGGGGCGATCGGAGGGGCCGACCGCGTCAGGCGGTGGCGGATTCGACTGGACCAGCAAGGGCAGCCTCGCGTCCGCCACGCTCGACGAGGCGATCTTCTCGCTGCCGATCGGCCAGTTGAGCGCCATCATCGAGGACGGCGAACAGCTGCACATCGTCCGCGTGGTCGAACGGCAGGACGCAGGCCGCATTCCCTTCACGGAAGCCCAGGTCGGCATCCGCGACACGCTGATCACCGACCGCCGAGAGGAGGCGACCGACGCCTACCTGGAGAAGATCCGCCAGCGGACGCCGGTATGGACGGTGTTCGACAACCCGGGTGGAACCTCCGCAACGCCGCAGTTCACCGCAGGCCGCCCCAGCCCGTCCATGACTCGCTAGCCTCACGATACCGTGCGGCGCACGGGCCGTGCGCGGCGCGCGCGGATTGCTCGCGTTGCCGGCCAGGGCTAGACTTCGCCAGCGGGTCGTCGACCACCGGTCGCGGCCTTTTTCGAGCCGCTGGAGACCTACCGAATGACCGCGACCGCCCGTCCATCCACGACCCCAGCGGCCTCCCCGGCGAACCCGCCGTGGCCGGGCACGAAGGCCGACGGAACGGCGGCGCTGGAGTTCAACGGCGGACGCTGCGATCTGCCGGTGGTCGTCGGCACCGAGGGCGAACGGGGGATCGACATCGCCAAACTTCGGTCCCAGACGGGGCTGATCACCCTCGACGAAGGCTACGTCAACACCGGATCCACGACGAGCGCGATCACGTTCCTCGACGGCGAGAAGGGGATCCTCCGCTACCGCGGCTACCCGATCGAAGTGCTGGCCGAGCGGTGCGACTTTGTCGAAGTGGCCTACCTGCTGATCTTCGGCGAACTGCCGTCGGCCTCGGAGCTCGACGCCTTCCGCTCGTCGCTCGCGCACCACACCATGATCCACGAGGACATGCGGAGCTTCTACGGCGGCTTTCCTCGAGACGCGCACCCCATGGCGATCGTGGGCAGCGTGGTGGGCGCGCTCTCCACCTTCTACCAGGACTCGCTCGACGTCCGCGACCCGCGACAGGTCGAGGTCAGCGTGCATCGGCTGCTCGCCAAGCTGCCCACGATCGCGGCCTACAGCCACAAGAAATCGTGCGGCCAGCCGTTGATGTATCCCCGTAACGACCTCGACTACTGCGAAAACTTCCTCCACATGATGTTCGCCGTGCCGTGCGAGGAATACCACATCGACCCCGACTTTGCCGACGCCCTCGACATGCTCCTGATCGTACACGCCGACCACGAGCAGAACTGCTCGACGTCGACCGTCCGCATGGTCGGCTCAAGCGACGCCAACCTGTTCGCGAGCATCTCGGCAGGCATCTCCGCGCTCTGGGGCCCGCTCCACGGCGGGGCCAATCAGGCCTGCGTGGAGATGCTCGAGCGGATCGTGGCCGACGGGGGCGACGTGAAGAAGTACGTCGACCTGGCCAAGAAAAAGGATTCGGGCTTCCGCCTGATGGGCTTCGGCCACCGGGTCTACAAGAACTACGATCCGCGAGCGAAGCTCATCAAAGCGATCTCCGACAAGCTGCTCGCCAAGATCTCGCGGCACGACCCGCTGTTCGACATCGCCCAGCAGCTCGAGGAGGTCGCCCTCGCCGACGACTACTTCATCGAGCGGAAGCTCTATCCCAACGTCGACTTCTACTCGGGCGTCATCTACCGGGCGATGGGCATTCCCGTGCAGATGTTCACGGTGCTGTTCGCCATGGGTCGGCTGCCGGGCTGGATCGCCCACTGGATGGAGATGCACCGCTCGCCGACCAAGAAGATCTGCCGGCCGCGGCAGATCTACTCGGGCGAGACGCTCCGCGAGTTCGTGTCGATCGACCGCCGCGGCTGAGCCGCCGGTCACCGCTTGCCGCGAAAGAACTCGGTGAGGATTCGGCCGCACTCGTCGGCGAGCACGTGGCCGACGTGCTCGACCCGGTGGTTGAGCCGCGGGTCGTCGAACAGGCGGTAGAGCGTCTCGACGGCGCCCGCCTTGGGGTCGGCCGCTCCCCAAACGACGGTCGGCACCCGCGCCTGGAGGATCGCCCCGGCGCACATCGGACAGGGTTCGAGCGTGACGTAGAGAACGCAGCCCTCCAGCCGCCACGAACCAAGCGAGGCCGCCGCCTGGGTGAGGGCGATCATTTCCGCATGGGCCGTCGGGTCGTTGAGCTGTTCGCGCTGGTTGTGCCCCGTGCCGACGATCCGCCCCCCGGCGACCACGATGGCGCCCACCGGCACCTCGTCCTCGGCGGCCGCCACGCGTGCCTCCTCCAGCGCCATCCGCATCCAGCGGTCGTGCGGCAGGCCGCCCGGCAGGAATGCCGGGTCGATGTCGTCGAGATCTTCCAGGTCGTCCATGGAGCGGCACTGTACCATGGGGTACGATTGGTTCATCTCTCCCCCGCCAAGGATCCCCCATGGACCCCACCCTGCTGCTGCTCCGCTGGGCTCACGTGCTTGCTGCGGCCGTCGCGGTCGGCGGGCTTGTCTTCGCCCGGTTCGGCCTGCTCCCGGCCATCGCCGACTTCGACGATGAAACCCGCGAGCGGATCCACGACCGAATCCGCAGGCGCTGGCTTCCCTGGGTCATCGGCTCGATCACCATCCTTCTGGCCAGCGGTCTGGCGAACTTCCTCCTGTTCAACGCCCGCGTCAAGGAGGAAGGCTGGGCGGGAGGCGAGTGGATGCGGGCGACGAGTTACCACTCGCTGTTTGGCGCCAAAGTTCTGCTCGCGCTGGTGGTCTTCTACTTCGCCAGCGCCCTTGTCGGACGGGGCGCGGGAACCCAGTGGGTGCGCAACGACCGGGCGACCTGGCTCTCGCTCACGCTCGGGCTCGCCGTCGCCGTGGTGGTGATCAGCGGCTGGATGCGGCAGTTGCACACGGGGCCCAACCTGATCGCCGGCGGCGACGGCGGCGTATTGATCGAAACCATGACTGCACCAGAAGGACGCCGCGACGGCGGCGGGGATACCGATGGACAAGAAGGACAAGAAGCGAATCGAGGTGCTGCAGCAGAAGATCGCGAAGCTCCAGCAGCTGCTCGCGGCGGCGAAGAAGCAGCCCGATGATCCGGCCGAGGCGCCTCGGCTCGAGAAGGACCTTGCAGCCGTGCATGCGGAACTCGCGGCACTGAAGCAGCACTGAGGAACGGAAGCACGCGGCATGGGTCTGGGAGATTTCTTCGGATCGCTGTTCGGGAGCTCGGGCAGGGTCGACCTCTGGAAGCGATTCGAGCGGATGCGGGAGAGCACCTCCGGCACCATGTCAACCTTCTACAAGGTCCGCGACCTCAAGACCGGGGAGATCCTCGGTCTCAAGATCGTGGATGCCGCGAAGTCGGCCCCGGTGGAGGCGCGTTACAAGTCGCTCGGCAAGGCGACCGAGGGGGAGATTGGCCAACAGATCAGTGGCCCGAACATCGTGCAGACCAAGGAATGGGGCACCGCCACGACGGGTGACCCGTTCATCGTCCAGGAGTTCGTCGAGGGCACGCTGCTCCACACGCTGATCACCGCCAGGAAGCAGTTCACGCCGGCCGAGCGGCTCGATCTCGTGCGACAGGCCGCCACGGCGATCGCCGCCGTGCACGACGCGGGATTCGTGCACCGGGACATCTGCCCCCGAAACTACATCCTCCGTCCCGATGGCCGCCTCGTGCTCATCGACTTCGGCCTCACCGTCCCGGACAAACCCGCCTTCCTTCAGCCGGGCAACCGCGTCGGCACGCCGAACTACATGGCCCCCGAGGTGGTGCGCCGGCGGCAGGCCGACAAGCGGCTCGACATCTTCTCGTTTGGCATCACCGCCTATGAGATCTGCACCGGCCGGTCACCCTGGCCGAAGGGAACCTCCGGCAAGGCGGCCATGGCCCACGATACGCCGCCGAACAACATCCACGATGGCTGGCCCGAGATCCCGGCCCCGCTCGCCGCCGCGATCATGGCCTGCCTGTCGGCCGAGCCCGACCAGCGGCCCGAATCGATGGCCCGGTTCCTGACGGCAATCTCGGCCGTAACGGTCTGAGGGGGTCTGAAAACCGCCCCGGGCGGGCCGGGGCTGCCGCAGGCCTTGAAGCCGGGCGGTTTTCTCCGTAGTTTCGTGCAGTCGTCGGCGTATCAGTCGCCGGCCGCCTTCCCTCCTTTTGAGAACTCAGGACCACCTCCCATGACGATGGACAAGAGCCTCCGGGTGCGCAAGGGCTCGTCGAGCGCCCGCGGCGTGTTGAGCCGTGCCGAGCGGATCGCCAAGCTCAAGGAGCAGGAGCGTTGGACGGAAGGCCGCAGCCCGCTGGGCCTGCCCAAGGTCCGCGTGCTGAAGCTCTCGATGAAGAAGAAGAAGGTGAAGAAGGAAGAAGGCGCCGAGGGCGCAGCGGCCAAGCCGGCGGCTGGGGCGAAGAAGAAGTAGCAACGCGGCGGAAGCCCGCGTTGCTCGGCCCGCGATGGATCGGACGTTCCGCCGATCATCGCGGGCGTATCGGCGACCATGCTTTTCGGCATGTTCGCCTGTGCCTGTGTGGGGGCCGTTGGCGTTGTGGACGCCATGCCTCATGCGTTCAGACGCTGCCGAGGCATCGTCGGGCGGCTGCTTGGCCTGACGCGATGACCTGCGGGATGCCCACACCGGTGTAGGCGGCGCCCGCGACTGCCAGACCTGGGTGGCGGGAAACGGCGGTTTCGATCCGGGCCACGCGGGCCAGGTGGCCCACGTGATACTGCGGCATCGCCTGGTTCCAGCGTTCGACGCGGGTGAGCTTCGGCTCGCCCCGCGCGCCGAGGAGTTGCCCCACTTCGCTGAGGGCGAGTTCGACCAGCGCGTCGTCGTCGAGTTCCATCACCTCGCGATCGAGGGCTCCGCCGATAAACACCCGCATGAGCACACAGCCCGGTGGCGCCCGTCCGGGGAACTTCGAACTCGAGAAGCTCACCGCCAGGATGCGGCGGCCGGCCACCCGGGGAACGACCATTCCGGCGGCATCGAGCGGATGCGCCACCCGGTCGCGGGCAAACCCGAGCGACACGATGCACGAACCCGCGTAGTCGATCGCTGAAAGGTCGTCGGCGAGCGGCCGGTCGAGGTGGTCGAGAATGCCGGAGGCCACGGGCGCAGGGGCGGCGATCACCACCGTGTCGGCCGTGGCGGTCGAGGCATCCAGGCCCGCCCCCGCAATCTGCCAGCGGTCGTCGTTCGTACGTTCGAGGCTCGATACTGAGCCCGTGACGAAACGCACCCCGCGCGTTCGCAGGTCTTCGGCCAACCGACGTGGCAGCGTCTCCATGCCCGATGCGAGCGTCACGAACTGCCCGTAGCGTGCTCCCGAGGCCTCCGACACGCCAGCCTGCCGCCGCAGCCGGGCCCGCTCACCCGCCCAGAGGCTGCCGCACTCGCGTTCCATGGCCAGAAAATCGCCGCAGGCGGCCGCCATGCTCAGCCGCGCGGGGTCGGCGGTCCAGATGCCGGACGCGAGCGGTTGCACGAGCCGATCGAAGGCCTCGCGGCCGAGGCGCCGTGTTGCGAAGCTTTCGAGCGACTCGTCCTCGTCGCCCGAGGCTGGCCGGCGGGCCGGCACGAATCGTTCCCAGAGGAGCCGAGCCCGCCCGAGCGGAGAGAGGAGCGACGTCGTCAGGATTCCAGTGGCACGTCCCGGTGCCATCAAGCGAAACCCGGCGGGAGCGGGCACGCCACGGCCGGCATGCCAAACAAGCGCCCGCCGCGCACGAGGCTCGACGCCGATCAACTCCGAGTCGAGCCCCAGTCGTCGGGCCAGCGTCACCCCCTCCGGACGCGCCGCCAAAAAACAGTCGGCCGACCGCTCCACGAGCCAGCCGTCGCCGTGCACGGTCCCGAGCACCCCTCCAGCGCGGCTGCTCGGCTCAATCACCGTCACCTGCCGGCCACCGCCGGCCTCGGCGGCCAGCACGTCGGCGGCCGCGAGTCCGGCGAGGCCCGCTCCGATCACGAGCGACTGCGAATGGGTGGCTGTCATGGACGGACGAGTCTCCTTCTCGGCAGCCGACATGGTAGTCGGACCGCCGCGGAACATGCTGAGACTGGGAATCCTGGGGGCTTCACGGGGGGCTCGCCGAGGCCGCGTGGCTGGTATGGACGCATTGACTTCCTCCCCCTACCTTCCCGCCGCCCTTTGGTCGGCCCATTCCGACCGCACTTCCTCGCACCCGTCAAAGCTGTCAAGGAGACACCCTCGTGGCCACGCTGCGGAGTCGGATCTCGCTCCTGGTTCTCATCCTCACGGGAGCCTGCCTTCCCACGGTCTGCCGCGCCGACGACGGCCCCTCCGCTCCTCCGCGGACGCTGATGCGGCTGCCCAGCTGGATCGAATCGATGGGAGACGACGATGGGTCGGCCGTCCGCTCGCCGGACGCGCGCACCTCACTTCCGCAGGCCCGCACGCCGATCGATCTGGCAGACCGTGCCGGCGGCCGCCCTGGGACCGAATGGGGCACCGTCACGCCCGTCGCGGCCCCTGCCACAAAGCCGGCGGCACCATCGACCACCGCCCCGACGACGAGCGGCTTCCGTCGCTGGATCAACGAGCGGGTCGCCACGCTGCCGAAGCCGACCGAGCCGGCTCCCTCCACGACCCCGGCGGAACCGGCGACCGACCAGTCCGTAGCAGACCCGCAGCCAACGGTCACCGCCCCCGTTGCGGTCACGCCCGACGAGATGCCGACCCTGTCGATCGATCCTGCGAGCTTCCGCGGGGCACTGCCGGGAAAGACGACGCGACAGGAAGTCGAGAAGGACTGGGGCGCCGGCGAAGCCTTCACCCGCGGCGATGGCACGGCCGGACTCGCGTGGACGATCGAGCCGTTCGAACGCGTCGAGGTTGGCCTCGAGGGCGACGTCGTCGCCTCCATCAGCATCAAGCTCGCCGAGCCCGTTCCGCTCGGCGACCTCGCCCGCCAGCTTGAGATCTCCGACCTGCGGACCGTTGCGGTCAAGGACGAGCAGGACACCCGCATCGGTGAGGTCTTCCCCGAACGAGGCGTGATCATCAGCGTGGAGCCGGGCACGGCCAACGCCACCGCGATCCTCATCGAGCCGCTCGATGCCGACTCATTCGTGCTTCGCGCCGAGGGGGAAATCGACACGTGCTCCGCCTACGCGGTCGCCGATCTGCAGTACGCAATCCAGATCGACCCGCAGCACGTCCGGGCACAGCGTCTGCTCCTGGCGATGACCAGCGATCAGGGGAAGTGGCGGCAGGCACTGCGGCTCGCCGAAGCGGCCGGAAGGCTCGACCCAGACGACGTCTGGACGAAGCTGAAGCACGCCGGCGTGCTCTTGGCCCTTGACCGTCCGGAGGAGGCTCGCGTGGTGCTCGACCGCGCCACCACCCTGGCATCCCCGTCGCCGCTGGTCCTCGCCCAGACCGCCAGGCTCTTGGGGCGAATCCACCTCGCCCAGAAGACTCCCGACTATCAGAAGGCCGTCGACCAGTTCGGCGAGGCCATCCGTCGCGCATCGCCGCTGCTCACGAAGCAGTCGCCGGCCCTGCAGGCGGCCGCCCGTGAGGTGCTGCTCGACGCCCACCTCGGCACGGCGCTGGCGATCGCCAAGGGAACGTGGCAGCAGAAGAGCCGCGTGATCCCCAAGTGGATCAGCCGGGCCGACGCCGTCGTCAAGGAGTTTCCGGGCGACGAGAAGGAGCGGCAGGTGCTCGAACTGCAGCTCTGCCGCGGGGCGATTGCCGTCTCGGCGGGCTCGAACGAGGCGATCGAACCGCTGCCGTGGGTGAAGCGGCTGCTTGAACTCCGCGACCGCATGGGCGACGGGATCGGCGACCCGTGGCGGCGACGACAGCTCGACTGGGATGTGGGGCAGGCCTTGGCCGACGCGCTCACCGCCGCGCAGAAGCGGGGCGACGCGACCGACATGCTCGACAACGCCACCCTCACCGCCGCCTACCTCGAACGGGGCTCGGAGCACCGGGAACTCACCGCCGCCGAGCGAAAGAGCCTCGGCGAACTGAACTTCCGCATCGGCATCATGCACAGTCTCCAGCGGGGCGATCACCCCACGGCCGTCACCTGGTTCGACCGGGCGATCCCGCTCTGGGACGACAACGACCGCTTCGACCGCGAGGGTGAACTCGGCCGACTCGGCGAGTCGTACGTGAGCATGGCGATCTCCTACTGGCAGGTCGGCCGTCGCGAAGACGCCGTGACGCTGAGCCGCCGCGGTGTCGACCTGATGGTGGCCGCAGTGGACAAGAGCCAGCTCGAGGAACGGGCCCTGGCCGTGGCCTACGGCAATCTGGCGACGATGTACGCCGAGCAGGGCGACGACCAGCAGTCGAAGAACTACGCCGAAATGGCCAGCCGCGCCGAGGCCACCGGCACGATCCGGTAATCGGGGACACACGATCCCTGCGGCGTTACAGCAGGCTTTCGAGCAGGAGCCGCATCTTGCGGAGCTCGGCCACCTGATCGACGCCCTCGATGGGCGGCATATGGGCGCAGAGCGCCCGCTTGTAGCCGACCCGCTCGAGCTGCGACACGATCTTGCCGTACTCGACGTTGCCCTGGCCGACCCGCACCTGGAACGCATCGGCCTTCGTGTCACGGAGGTGGACGTGGGCGACGTACTTGAGAATCGGCTCCCACGACGCCGGCTTCTTGTGGCCAAAGATGAAGTGGGTGGGATCGAGCGTCACACCGAGGCCGGGCACGTTGCGGCAGAGCGACGCCGTGGTCTCGGCATCCTGCGTCATCCGGCCGGCGGACGTCTTCACCGCCACCACGGCCCCGAGCCCGGAGCCGATCGCCACGAGTTTCCGGAGCCGCTCGATCTCGCCATTGAAGGGCGTCCCGAGCTCCGATGACTCCACGACGAGCGTGACGACGCCGAGCGACTTGGCAAGGCGGCAGCAGGCGGTGAACTGGTCGTAGACGGCCGGCGTCTCGGATGCGGAGAACGACACGGCAACCGGCCGAAGCCGCTGCAGGTCGCTGCACTGGGCGATGGCCGCCTCCGGATTCGCCGCCACGGCGGCAGGCTGCAGGTGCCCCCCCTGCTCGTGCACGTCCAGTTCGACCGCCGTGAACTCCAGTTCGGCAAGCCGCTCCATGGCGGCGGCCAGTGGCATGTCGGGCAAGCATTCCGTGCTGACGCAAACGAACACGTGGAGAGACTCCTGACGGGAATGGGCGGGGGGCCGAACGACGCAGCCCCGCAGGGGCCGTCGAGACCGAGTGCTCGCAAGGGTAGCGGCAGCCCGCGCAAACTGGCAACCTCCGCCGCGCGCCGCGGCGCGCGGTGCCGTACAATCGGGACGCGACGCACCATCTCAGCCCCAGCGGAGCCTTCCTCCATGCAGATCGAATCGCAGCAGCCCCCGACGCGGGTGATTCTCGAACAGGCAAACCCGTGGAGCCGCTGGTTCGCCCGGGCGGGCTGGATCGTGGCCGGCATCGCGGTGCTCTCGGCCGTCGGCAGTGCCGGCGCCTTCTGGCAGTATTTCCAGCGCGACAGCCGCGTGGTCGAGAAGTGGCATTCGCTTTCCAAACTCGCAGCCGACAAGGTGGCCGTGGTCAGCGTTACCGGCGCCATCCTCGGCGGCGACGGCTTCGTGCGGGCGCAGCTCGACCAGGTGGAGGAAGACGAGGCCGTGAAGGCGATCGTGCTGCGGGTCGACTCGCCTGGCGGCACGGTCAGCGGCAGCGACGAGATCCACCACCGCCTCGCCAAGCTCGTGGAAAAGCGCGACATCCCGGTGGTGGTGAGCATGGGGGGCATCGCGGCCAGCGGCGGCTACTACGTGGCCATGGCCAACCGCGGCAAGGACGACGTGATCTTCGCCGAACCCGCCACGCTCACTGGATCAATCGGCGTGATCATCCCGCACTTCGACATCTCGCAGGCGTTGCGGAAGTACGACATTCGCGACGACTCGATCGCCAGCGGACCGCTCAAAGAGATGCTGAGCATCTCGAAAGACCGTACGCCGGAACTCGCCGAGAAGGAACGGAGACTCATCCAGGAACTGGTGGACGATATGTTTCGTCGATTCAAGGAGATCGTGAAGGCCGGACGTCCGAAGCTCGACGACGCCGCGGTCGACAGGGTGGCCACAGGGCAGATCTTCACCGCGAGGCAGGCGCTGGAGGCTGGGCTCGTGGATCGGATCGGGTTCCTGGAAGACGCGATCGACCGCGCCGTGGAGCTTGCCGGACTCTCCGCGGAGAAGGCCCGTGTCGTGAAGTATTCGAAGCCGAAGGGGCTGCTCGACGAGGTTCTCGGCGGAGCGTCCCCGACGGGCCGCGTCGATCTCGCCGCAATCGCCGAACTCACCACGCCGCGCGGCTGGTATCTCTGCAGCTGGCTCCCCGCCCTGGTGCGGAGCGAGTAGGCGAGTGGTCGCCACAGGTTGAAAACCTGTGCTAC
>JBBAVQ010000005.1:15473-31242 GCA_040397625.1 Pirellulales bacterium
GTGCCCTCAGAGCCGGCGTTGGCGGCCAGCGCAGGCAGGATGCCGAAGCGCAGCCGGCATCGAGTGAGCGAAGGGCAGGATGCCCGCAGCGAACGTCCGGCGACGGGGCATGGGCAGCCCCGAGTGATGACAAGACGAGCAAGGAGAGTCACAGGTTGAAAACCTGTGCTACGGGAGACGTCAACCGGAGAGGACGGCGGCGATCGGCTTGCCGTCGTTGCCGATCTTGAACGGGCGGCCGTTGGGGGCGACGAACTCCTTCTCCCATGGCAGACCGCAGGCCGCGGCGATCGTGGCGTTGAAGTCGGCCACGCTCACGGCGTCGCGGTCGGGCACCCGGCCGCCGGCATCACTGGCGCCGTGAACGACGCCCGGCTTCACCCCGGCGCCGGCCAGCACGGCCGAGAAGACGGCCGGATGATGATCGCGCCCTGCGTTCTCGTTGATCTTCGGCGAGCGGCCAAACTCCGTGGCGAGCACCACGAGCGTCGAGCCGAGGAGGCCGCGGGCCTCGAGGTCCTCGAGCAGGGTCGCCAAGGCCGCGTCGAGTTCGCCGACCTTCCCGGGCAGTTCCTCCCAGAGTTCGCGGTGCATGTCCCAGCCCCCCATCTCCACCTCGACGCAGCGGACACCGCTCTCCACGAGTCGCCGCGCGAGCAGGCAGCCCTGGCCGAGCCGCGAACGGCCATATCGTTCGCGGGTCTTCTCGTCCTCACGGGCGATGTCGAAGGCGGCGAGGTCGCCGCTGCCCATGAGCCGCACGGCATCGGCATACATGCGGTCGTAGGCCTCGATCTGCCGGCCGGCGTGCTGCTGCTTGAAGTCGCGGTCGATCCGGTCGGCCAGCGCCAGCCGTCGCTCGAAATTGTTCTGCGTCAGATAGGCGGGGCGAGCGATGTTCTCCAGGCCCCGCGCCGGATCGGCGAGCGGCACCGGCGTGACGGCGGGGTCGAGGAAGCCGCAACCAGGGTGCTCGTTGCCATTGCCCACGAGCACGTAGCCCGGCAGGTCGCGGCTCCGCTTGCCGAGCACATGCACGGCCCACGACCCGAACGACGGGTGGCGGATGCTGTTGAGCTGCGGGTAGCTCGTCCGCATGAGGTAGGTGCCCTGCTCGTGGGCGCCGGTCTCGGTGGTGAGCGAGCGGATGATGGTGAGCCGATCGGCGAGCCCGGCCAGCCGCGGCAGGTGCTCGCCAAATCGGACTCCCGGAAGCTTCGTGGCGATCGAGGCGGTCTCCCCCTGCTCCTCGCGGCCGGGCTTCGGATCGAAGGTGTCGATGTGGCTCATCGCCCCGCGCATCATCAGCGTGATGACATTCACCCCTCCGGCGGCCGCGTCGGCTGCGGCCGACGATCGCCCCGCGACCGATTCGAGGAGCGTGAGGCCAAACGCGGCCCGGGCGGCGTTCCCGAGGAACGAACGGCGGGCGAGTCGGTCGTCGCTGATCGCTGGTGAGACTCGCATGGCGTCCTACTGAATGAAGAGGAACTCGCGGGTATTGAGCAGGGCCCAGATGAGGTTGCCGCAGCCCGTGGCGGGATCCGACGCGGTGAGTTCCTCGATTGCAGCCTGCCGGTCATCTGCGGACGGCTCGTGCGACAGCACCGTCAGAAAGACGACGTCCACAGCCTCGTCGGCGGCGTGGGCCATCACCGTCTCATACGCCACGGAGCCCTCTTCAAGCATCGCGTGGGTGATGGGGCCGTTGAACATCGCCAGGATCTGCGGGATCGTCGGCACGGTCCGCCCGCCCTCGATCGTCTCCCGGTCGCTCTGGCCGAACTGCCTGAGAAAGTGGCCCAGCGGCAGCGGCGTCGGCATCTCGCTCGCCTTCAGCAGCCACTGCCCCCGATACCCGCAGACCTTGGTCAGCCGCCGCTGGTAGGCCCCCGGACCATACTCCGCCACAAACCGGTCGAACTGCCGGTCAACGTCGTCGATCGTGGCGGTGCGGAGATCGATGCCGGCCACCTCCGCGATCTCCGCCGCCGTCGGCCGCTGCACGCTCCAGGGATTGCGGGCGATCAGGCCCACGATCGAGTCCCAGACCTGCTCGGCCGTCATCCGCCGCAGTGCGGGCCCTGGGTATCGGAATGGCACGCCGGCGGTCGGGTCGTAGACCACCGCCCGTCGCTGGTAGGTGGAGGTCGAGACGAGCACGCGGACATACTCGCGGAGATCGAAGTCGAGCCGGAGCACGAGATTGGTGAGTTGCTCGAGCAGTTCGGGGTCGCTCGCGGGATTCTCATCCCGAAAATCATCGACGGGCTCCACGAGGCCCACGCCCATGACCTTCTTCCAGAGCCGGTTGGCGATCGTGCGGGCGAACTGGCGATTCGTCCGCGACACCATCCAGGCGGCGAACTGCTCGCGGCTGTCGGCGTTGCGGACGCTGGCTGGCACCTTCCCCCAGAGCAGTTCCCGTTCCACCGGATCCGACGGCTTCGCGTCGTCGTACTGGTAATCGTGGGGAAGTTTCAGCGCGGTGTCGTGAAAACTCACCGAGGTGGCATTGGCCTGGATGAACTGCACCAGCGCCGCGGTCTTCTTGCCCTTCGTTTCACGAGCTTCCTTGACGAGCGTGCGCACGGCTGGCGGCGGCACCGGCTTCGCCTCCTTGCCCGGTTTCGGCGACTTCACCACACTGCCGAGCCGCGTCCGCGTGCCCGCGGTGAACGCCGCAAGTTCGTAGAACTGGTGCTGCGTCCAGTGATCGAAGGGATGGTCATGGCACTGGGCACAGCCGATCTGCGTGCCGAGCAGCACGCGAACGGTGTTGTCCACGTAGGGCAGCGGCATGCCGTCGTCGCGAAGCTGAAAGCCGACGGCGGGATTCTCCCAGAGGCGGCCGTCGGCCGTGAGCATCTCGCGAACCCAGTCGTCGTAGTGACGGTTCGTGCGGATCGAGTCCTTGATCCACGCGAGGTAGGGCTCGAAGACGAGGTTCTTCTGCGGCCGCTCGGAGAGACGCAGGACGTCGGCCCAGTAGTTGTAGAAGTGGCTGACGTAGTCGGGGCTCACGAGCAGCCGCTCGATCAGCCGGTCGCGTTTGTCGGAGGCGGTGTCGCGGAGAAAGGCCACCGTCTCCTCGTACGTGGGAATCCGGCCGGCGAGTTCGAGGTGAATCCGGCGGACGAACTGGGCGTCGTCGAGAGGTGGTGACGGCTCGACGGCATGCTCCTCCCAGCGAGCGGCAAGGTGCTCGTCGATCGCCGCGGCCTCTCCGCGAATGCGATCGCGAAGGCCGGCGTTGATCGCCGCCACCTTCATCGCGGGCTCGTCAGCGACGGCTGTCACCGCTGTCGGCAATCCGGCACGCGGTGCCACGCGGCTGGGCTTCGCCCGATCGGCCGCCAGGCACGTTGTGGCCAACACCACGGCGGCCATGGCCACGGCGAGGCTCGATCGTGTCCACTCGCTTAGCCCGATCACGGCATCACCCTCGTCGGTCACTCCGCGACAAACCCTGCGTGAGGAAACGCCCGCGGCCTCACGGCCGGTCGGCTTTTCAATACCACGCGGTTCATATGCGATCCGCATCCCTTGAACGGTGACGAACTCGAAAGGTTTCGCCCCGCCCGCCTTCCGAGAGTCTACCGCCCGGATACCGTCCCTCCCACGGCGGCGGCGGCGAGGTCGTCCGCCGACGGCGTGCGGCCGGCGGCTCGCGCCAGGGCGAGCCGGCACCAGGCGTCGGCCGGGGCGAGGGTCGCGTCGTCGCCCGAGGCGTCGGCGTGGTGGGCGACCGCGAGCACGCTCACCGCGTCGCGGACCGCCGCCGAGAGCACCCCCACCTCGAGTTGCCGCTCGGCGAGCGACCGGCCATTCCGGCGGATCGTTCGGTCGATGCCGACGGCCAGCCGCGACAAGCGCCGGCGGGCCCGCGCGGCGTGGTCGCGGAGCCGGCGATCGAGAATCATGTGATCGCGACGGGCGGCGCCGGCCGCGGTCGCCACCCGCCAGGCGAGCCATGATCCCGCCTGCTGCCACAACGCGGCGTCGCGCGAGGCCGCGAGCGGATGGTGCTTGGCGATGCCCTTGAAGAGCGCCAGACCAAGTAGGTCGCTCTCCCCCTCGTAGACCGTGACGGCAAAGTGGTCGTGGAGCGAATCGCCGAGCGGATGGCCCACGAGGAAGGCCCGACCACCGTGCACGCCGAGCGCGTCGATCGCCGCATCGCGGACGCAGTGGCTGGCGACCACCTTCGCCGTGATCGCCTCCCACTCGCCGCTCTGGCCCTCGTCGATCGCCGTGGCCGCCCACGTAGCCAGCGCGTCACAGGCCACGATCGACGCGGCGATCCGGCCGAGCCGTCCCTGAATCAGCTGCCGCGACGCGATCGGCTGCTGCCAGGTGACCCGCCGCGCGGCATGGTCGCGGGCCTGGCTGAGAAGGAGCCGCAGCGTGCCGGCCGCCTGCGCGGCGAGCGTGACGCGGCCGCGGTTGAGGCCGTGCCAGATGACACGCATCGCGTCGCCCGCCGCCCCTGGCTCAAGCACGTCACGGGGATCGACCTCGAAGCCGGTGAACTCGAGGGCGGCATTGTGGGCGTGCTTGAGCGGATGGAGCGGATACCGGCGGAGCCGAAACAACGACGTGTCGGCATCGGGCAGGCGGACGACCACCACGGCGGGCTTGCCATCAAGCACGGCCAGCACCTTCACGAGCCGCCCGTAGGTGGCGCCCGTGATGAACATCTTCGTGCCCGTAAGCAGCAGCCGGCCGTCGCGGTGCTCGAGCGTGGTTGAGCACCGCGCCAGATCGCAGCCCGCATCGGGCTCGGTGGCGGCAAAGATGGAGAGCGGCCGTCCCGCCGCGAGGTCCGGCAGCAGCCGCATCTGCTGCTCAGCCGAACCGAAGCCCGTGAGCGCGGAAACCACGCCAATCGACGAGTGCACGGCCAGCGTGCCGGCCGCGGTCGGCACGTTTGCCGCGAGTCGCGTGATCGCCCTCGCAAGCTCGAGCATCGAACCGCCGCTGCCACCAAACGCCTCCGGAACGGCGAGCCCCCACAGGCCGGTGTCGCCAAGGGCCTCCTCGGCCTCCCTGGAAAACACCCCCGAGGGAGGTGGCGGGGCGTCGGCGAGCGGGGCCGCCTGATACGTTTCTCCTGCGAGCGGATCGTAGAGCGTCCGCTCCGCACGGAGCCGCATGATCTCGGCTTCCGCCCGGTCGAGCACCGCCTCGATCCGATCCGGCAGCGGCTCGGCTGTAGCCGCGGCAGCCGTCGCGAAACCTCCGTCGCCACCACGCCAGAGCGCCGACATCACCGACGACCGCCGCTCGTCCGCGACGGCATTCTTCTGCCTGGAGCCGTTCATGCTGGAGCCGTTCATGCTGCCACGCGTCTCCCTGGCTCCCGGTCGCTCGATCGCTTCCACCACCTGAAGCACGCGGTCGTGATAATGCCGCTCGATCGCGCCCCGCTTCAGCTTGAGCGAGGGAGTCGCCTCGCCGTGGGCCGTGTCGAACGCCCGGTCTGCGATCACAAACTGCTTCACCCGCCACGACCTCGGCAGCACCGCCTGCCGGCGGGCGAGCCGCCGGGCGAGCCAGGCCCGCACCCGCGGATGAGAGACTGCCTGCCGACGGCTGAAGACCACGAGGCCCAGCCGCCGAATCGCGGCGCGGAGCACGGTGGGCTCAGGCACCACGATCGCTATTGGCCGCCGTTGACCCGCCCCCACCACGCACACCTGCGCCACCGCGTCATCCTCAGCGAGGGCCGCCTCCACGGCGGCCGGCGGCAGCTTTACGCCGTTGGCAAGCACGATCACGTCGCCGAGCCGACCACCAATCCGCACGTGACCGTCGGCGTCGATCTCGGCAAGGTCGCCGGTTTCGAGCCAGTCGCCGGACTCAGCGGCGACGGGCTGGGCCGACCCGCCCCGGGGAGCAACCACGCCGATCGCCCGGCTCGGCGTCTTCACGAGAAGCTGGCCCCGCGTGGCAGCACGCTCATCGATCCGAACCTCGACGCCCGGCACCGGTGGCCCCACCATGCCGACCTTGGCGATTCGTGGATTCGCCAGCGCGACCACCGGCCCAGCCTCGGCGAGCCCGTAGCCCTCGACGAGTGGCACGCCGTGCGATGCAAAAAACTCGGCCGTCCGGCGGCGGAGCGGCGCACCGCCGGAGATGCAGACCCGCACGTCGCCCCCGAGGGCCGCGGCGAGATCGGGGATCCGCCCGGCCGACACAGCCCGCTCCAGCCGCTCGAAGAACGCCGGCACGCCGAGGATCACGGTCGGCGGCGTAGCCCTGCAGGCGTCGAGCACGCGGCCCCGCTCGCGAACCACGTTGAGGCAACCGCCGCGAACCAGCGCCGTGCCGAGGTCGCCGGTGATCGCGAGCGAGTGGCTCAGCGGCAGCCACGAGAGCCGCACGTCCCGCGGAGCGTCGAGAAACACCTCGGCAGCCGCGACCGCGTTCGTGACCAGCGACCGCTGCGAATGCATCACGCCGTGCGGCACGCCCGTCGTGCCGGAGGAGAGCAGGATCGCACAGCACGCCTCGGGAACGCACTGCCGGGCAAATGCCTCGACGCGTTCGCGAACGACGGCGGGAGTTGCTGCGAGCCGACGCCAGCCGTCGCCGCCAAGCCCCACCGCCGCCATGCGGCCGCCCGGGGTGAGGTCGAGCGTGATCCTGACGCCCACGTCTTGGGGCCGGAGCGACCCGAGGCCGCCGGAGAAGACCACGCCCCGCGGAGCCAGCCAGTCGAACTGAGCACGATGCTCGTCCCGCGAGCCGTCGGCGTGCAGCGCCACGTGGACGACGCCAGCCAGCAGGCAGGCGAGATCGACGATGATCCAGTCGGGCGAGTGCGGGCCGACGTGCGCGAGGCGGTCTCCGCGTTCCAGGCCGGCAGCCGCGAATGCGTCGGCGAGGTCCACGGCCGCGGCGATGATCTCGCCCCACGTCCACGAGCAGGCACTGGCTCCGGGGCCGGCCGCGAGGCCGTCCACGATCGCGCGGCGGTCGAAGGAATCAACGGCCCGCGCCGTCAGGAGTTCGACGAGCGATGCCGCAGCCTGGCTTCGAGGCTCGTGGCTTCGAGGCTCGTGGCTCCCGGGCTCATGGCTCCCGGCCGCAGGATGGGCCTCGCAGCAGATCGGCACCCCGGGATTCATCGGCCAACCCTTTCGAAGAGGACGGCGATCCCCTGGCCGAGACCGATGCACATCGTCGCCAGGCCGTAGCGGCCCCCGCCGTCGCGCAGGGCGTGGAGGAGCGTGGTGGCGATCCGCGCGCCGCTGGCGCCGAGGGGGTGGCCGATGGCGAGCGACCCGCCGCGGACGTTGACCCGCGTGGGATCGAGGCCGAGTTCGTCGATGCAGTGAAGCGCCTGGGCCGCAAAGGCCTCGTTGAGTTCGACGAGGTCGATGTCGGCCAGGCCGATCCCGCGGCCGGCGACCCGTGCGAGCAGTTTTCTGGTGGCGTGGATCGGGCCGGTGCCCATCGCGGCCGGCGGCACGCCGACCACGGCCGTCGCCACCACGCGGGCCAGCGGCTCGAGCGACTGCCGCAGGGCCTCGGCCTCGCTCATCACGAGGATCGCCGCGGCGCCGTCGCTCACGGGCGCGCTGGTCGCCGCTGTGATCGTGCCGAGCCTCGGCAGAAACACCGGCTCGAGCGCCGCCATCGCCGCGAGGCTCGTGTCGCGGCGGATCGATTGGTCTGCCACGGCCTCCATCACGGCTCCTGCCTCGTCGTGGCCGACCACGCGGACGATCTCGTCGTCGAACAGCCCACCCGCGCCGGCCCGCGCGGCCTTCTCGTGGCTGGCCAGGGCAAACTCCTCCTGCCGCCGCCGTTCGATGCCGTGCGCCGACGCGAGCTGCTCGGCCGTGAGGCCCATCGAGAGCATGCCGCGGCTCGTGCGGGCAAGGGCCTGCGGGTGAATGTCGACGGCCGACTCCATCGGCAGGTGGTGCATGTGCTCCACGCCGCCGACCACCTGCACGTTCTCCGCGCCCGCTGCGATCGCATGGCAGGCCTGGGCAAGGGCCTGCAGCGACGAGCCGCAGAGCCGGTTGACCGTGGTGGCCGCCGCGGTGAAGGGCAGGCCCGCCATCAACGCCACGGTACGGGCCACGTTGCCGCCGAGTTCGCCCCGCTGCTGCGTGGCTCCGAGCACGACGTCTTCAATCGTCTCCGGGGCCACTCCGCTTCGCTCGACGACCGCCCGCACCACGGCGGCCGCGAGTTCGTCGCCGCGGACGTGGCGGAAGATCCCCTTCGCAGCGTGCGCTCGGCCGATCGCGGTGCGGCAGCAGGCGACCACGACGGGCGTCGAGGCGGGGTCACGGACGGCAGATGAGGCGCGAGCGGTCATGGGCACGACTTCATGCGGTAAACGGCCGGCCGCTCGAGGCGTGGGCGAGGAGCCGCTCGGTCGGCTTCATCCGGGCTCCGAGTTCGGTGAGCGGCTCCAGCCGGCGAACCACTTCGGCGGCGCCGAGCGAGTCGCCCCAGGCGAGCAGGCCGCCACGGAACGCCGGAAAACCGAGGGCATGAATCACGGCGAGGTCGATGTCGCGGCTGTCGCGAACGAGCCCCTCGTCGAGGACACGGAGCGCTTCGAGCAGCATCGGCAGGAAGAGCCGGTCCACGATCGTGCGGTCGCTCGACTCGCGCGGCGGGTAAGCGTAGCGGGCGATCACCTCAACGGCCTTATCGTCGCGGCCCACGATCCGACCGTGCGGGCCGGATTCCGCATACCGGTAGAAGCCCGCAGCCGTCTTGCGACCGAGTTTTCCCGCCTTCACGAGCGCCGGGATCACGGGCGAAGCCTCGATGCGGTCGCCATACGCGGCGCTCAGCACAAGGCCCGCATAGAAGGCGGTGTCGAGGCCGATCATGTCGTAGAGTTCGATCGGACCCAGCGGCATGCCGAAACTGCGGGCGATGCGGTCGAGTCGCTCCGCAGGCACGCCCTCGCGGAGCAGTTCACCGGCCTCGTGCAGGTAGGGCATCAAGACGCGGTTGACGAGAAAGCCCGGACTGTCGTTGACGACGACCGGACACTTGCCGAGCCGCTTGGCGTGGGCCACCGCGCGGGCCACCGTGGCATCGCTCGTCGCCGGCCCGCGGATCACCTCGACAAGCGTCATCCGCCGCACCGGGTTGAAGAAGTGCAGCCCGCAGAACCTCGCGGGATCGGCGAGTCCGGCGGCGAGGCGACCGATCGGATTGGTCGAGGTGTTGGTGGTGATCACCGTGCCGGGGCCCACGGTCCGCTCGATCTCGGCGAGTACCTGCTGCTTGACATCGGGCCGCTCCGTCACGCTCTCCATCACGATGTCGGCGGCGGCGAGAGCGGCGAGGCTCGTGGCGGTGCGCAGTCGGCCAGCGAGTTCGACCGCACGCGCTTCGTCGGGCCGCTTCGCCAGGCGATCCCAGGCAGCTTCCTCCAGGATGCCTGGGACGCTCGCGGCAAGGGCCTCGGGGTTTACGTCGATGACGGTGACGGGCAGGCCGGCCCGCAGGTGGCTCGCGGCGATCCCCGCGCCCATGATGCCCGCGCCCACGATGGCCGGCGCCACCGCCGACGCCGGTTCTCCGCCGGAGGTCGCATCGACGCCGGCGTCGCGGCGATTTCGTTCGCCAATGGAAAACACCCGGAGCAGATTCCGGGCGACCGGCGTCGCGGCGAGTTTTGCGAAGGCTTCCGATTCGAGTCGCGAGGCCGTTGCGGCATCGACGGACGCCCCAGCGAGGATCGTGCGGAGGATCGCGGGGGGTGCCGGATAGTGGCCGCCGGTGCGGCCGAGGATCACGGCAGCCATGGTGGCCTCGAGAAACTCCCGCTCCAGCGGATCGAGATCGACGGGCCCGGCCATGCGGCGACGGCGGGCAGCGATGAAGCCGTCTTCGCCGCGGAGCACGAGCAGCCGCCGGGCCGACTCCACCGCCTCTGCGACCGGTGCGCAGGCGTCAACGATGCCCAGCCGCGCGGCGGCGGGCCCATCGACCGGTTCGCCCGAAGCCGCCAGTTCGACGGCGGGCCCAGGCCCGATCAACCGGGCGAGGCGGACGGTGCCTCCCCAGCCGGGCAGGAGGCCGAGTTTGACCTCCGGCAGGCCGATCGAGGTGTGTCGCTCGGACGTCGCCACGCGGAGATCGCAGGCGAGAGCGAGTTCCAGGCCGCCGCCAAGGCACGTGCCGTCGATGACTGCCGCGGTCGGAAACGAGGCGGTGAGTCTCGCGAACACGGCCTTGCCGCGGTCGCAGAGATCGGCCACCTCGGAGGCAGGGAGCGTGCCGAACTCCTCCAGCCGCGATAGATCGGCGCCAGCGAAAAAACTGCCGGGCCGACCCGACAGCAGAATCAATCCCCGCGGCGGATCGGCGGCGAGCCACTCGAGGGCGTGGGAGAGTTCCTCGACCACTCGCCGGGTGAGCACGTTCTGCCGATGGCCCGGCACCGTGAACGTGAGCCTCGCGAACCCGTCGGCGTCTCGCTCGACGGCTAGCGTCTCCAGATCACGGTCGATCGCGGGCATTTCGGGGTGCTTTCGTCCGTTTCGCTTGCCTGGAGGCTCAAAACCGCTAGTGTATCGGGAGTTTTCCCGGGCCACAGCGGCCCCGGCGGTCGCCGCTGGGGTGCTTGGAACAGGCTCGGTCTCGAGGCACGGAGGATGCAGCGTTCATGGCGAACCACGCTCATGAGTCGACCGGATCGGGGTCATCAGGGTTGTCATCTGGGTTCTTGACCGGGTTCACCGTGTCGGGCCGGGGTTCGATGGTGATGCAGGCAGCCGTCTGGCTCGCGCTCGTCGCCCTCGCCGTCGCCGGGCGGCTCTGGCAGCCCTCGTGGAACGGAGAACCGCTCTGGCATGCCACGCCGCTTGCCGCCGTGGCGCTCGCCGCCGGGTTTCTCTTCGCCAACCCCCTTGTCGCGGCGACCGCGCCCCTGGCCGCCCTCGCGATCAGTAACCTCGCCCTGCCTGGATATGGCAGCCTCGGCGTCGCCGCGGTGGTCTATGCCGCGACCGCTTGGCCGGTGCTGCTCGGCACGTCGGGAATCCTCGGTCGGGAGCGGCCCCGCTGGCTGGCGGTGGTCGGCGGCAGCCTTGCCACCTCGCTTGTCTTCTTTTTCAGCACCAACCTGGCGCACTGGGCGTTCATGGCCGACTACCCGCGCACGATCGCTGGCCTGGGCGAATGCTTCCTCGCCGCACTGCCGTTCTACCGCTGGATGCCGCTCGGCGATGTCGCCTGGACGCTCGCCACCTTCGGCCTGATCATGGCCGCAAGGATCGTCGCGGAGGCTGCTGCGACTCGCCGGCTCCGTCCGCAGGCGGTTTCAACCCGGCCGCTTGACTGACCGAAAAACCGGTCGAGAATGATTTGTGCCTCGGTTGGCGGCGGCCCTTTCGGCTTCCCTCGATCGCATCGCGCCGCGGGAATGGCGGAATTGGCAGACGCGCCAGGTTGAGGGCCTGGTGGTAGTAATACCGTGCAGGTTCAAGTCCTGTTTCCCGCATTGCTTCTCTGTTTCTTCCGCGAACTCCGGCCGCCTCGCTCCGGGTCCCCATGACCACGAACCCAGACCCTTCGGCCACGGAGCAGACTGAGCCCGTGGTTGCCGCAACGCAGCCTGAGGCCGCGTCGCAACCAGAGCCAGACGCTGCAGGCTCTCCGCGTCGGATCCAGATTGGCACCCAGCGGCCTGGCGTGACGCCGCCGTCGCTGGCGCCGAAGTACCAGTACATTGCTCCTCCCGCACCACAAACCGACGGAGCAGGAGCAACCGCGGCAGGCGCCGAATCGACGGCTGCGCCACACAACGCTGCAGCGGGTGACGCTCCAGCAGGTGGCGAACCGCGGCCGGACGGCCGAGGACCACGCGAGGGCGGCCGCGGCCGCCGCGACCGGCGGCGCGACGACAAGCCGCGATCGTTTGCCGACGTGCTGCCGCCCGCCCGCCGCGTCGCTGTCCCCAACATCCGCGGCGGCCTCGACGAGGATCTCGAGGCCGACTTCGAGGCGGCGCTTGAGGGTGTCGCGATCGATGAGTTGCTCGAGGCTGGGGCCACCGCCAAAGCCGAGGCACCGATCGACCCGGGCACGCGGCTGATGGCCACCGTGCTCTCGGTCGGTCCCGACACAGCCTTCGTGGATCTCGGCGGCCGCCGCCAAGGGGCGATGAAGCTCGCTGGTCTTCTCGATGCCGGCCTCGATCTCCCCGCCGTCGGCGATTCGATCGAGGTGTCGGTCGGCTCGCGCAACGAAGACGACAACCTCTACGACGTGGCCCTCGCCAACCGCGCCGTCTCCGTCGAGGACTGGTCGCAGCTTCAGGCAGGGATGATCGTGGAAGCCCGCGTCACGGCCGCCAACAAGGGAGGCCTCGAGTGCGAGGTCGCCGGCCTCCGTGGCTTCATGCCCGCGAGCCTGGTGAGCACCTGGCGGATCGAAAACCTCGAAGAAATGGTCGGCCAGACGCTCGACAGCCTGGTCACCGAGATCGTTCCCGAGGCCCGCCGGCTCGTGCTCTCGCGGCGGGCGGTCATCGAGAAGCAGGCCGCAGACGCCAAGACGAAGATGCTGGAGACGCTCGAGCCAGGGGCCGAGTTCGACGGCATCGTGCGTTCGGTCCGCGAGTTTGGCGCGTTCGTCGACATCGGCAACGGCGTCGAGGGCCTGATCCACGTTAGCGAACTCTCGTGGGATCGCGTGGCCAACGCGGCCGACGTGCTCAAGGCCGGCGAGAAGGTCCGCGTGGTGGTCAAGAAGGTGGACCACGAAACCGGCAAGATCGGCCTCTCGGCCCGCGACCTGATCGAGAGCCCGTGGAAGCGAGCCGGCGACAAGTATCACGTGGGCGCCACCGTGAAGGGCGTCGTGAGCCGGATCGCCCAGTTTGGCGCTTTTGTGAAACTGGAGCCTGGCGTCGAGGGGCTCGTGCACATCTCCGAACTCGCCACGCGACGGATCCGCAGCGTCAGCGACGTGGCCCGCGAGGGCCAGCAGGTGGAGTGCCGCGTGATCACGATCGATCCAGACGGGCAGCGGCTTTCGCTCTCGATCAAGGCGCTCGCACCGGCCCCTGCGGCGAAGGAGCGACCCGTCGCCGAGGAGCCCGAGGCCGACGAACCAGCGGCTCCGCCGCCGGTTGCCAAGAAGCGGAACACGCCCCTCAAGGGCGGCACCGGCGGCAACCAGTCGCAGGGCGAGAAATTCGGCCTGCGGTGGTGAGCAGCGGCGGCATCCGGACTGCGTAAAAGCCCAACGCCATAAGGCGTGGCCGCCCCCTGTAAAAGCCCAACGCCGTAAGGCGTGGGACGCGGCCGAAACAAACGCCGCGTCACGCGTGACCGCGCCCGAGGCCTTACGGCCTTCGGCTTTCCCAAACCGGTCAGAGTCCTTGCCGGTAAAAGCCCAACGCCGTAAGGCGTGGGACGCGGCCGAGATAAACGCGGCATCACATCCGACGTCATCACGGGTGACCGCGACCGCCGCCGAGGCCTCGCGGCCTACGGCGTTCACGAACCGGATCAGCCGCCGATCGTCCGCTTGCCCATCCAGGCGACGAGCGGTTCTGGCACCGTGATCGTCCCGTCGGCGTTCTGGTGGTTCTCCAGGATCGCAATGATCGCCCGGCTGATCGCCACGGCGGTGCCGTTGAGGGTGTGCACGAAGTGCGTGCCCTTTTCGCCCGGCGTACGGTAGCGGAGGGCGAGCCGCCGCGACTGGTAATCGGTGCAGTTGGAGGTACTGGTCACCTCGCCCCACTCGCCCGCCTCGCCGCGGCCCGGCATCCAGGCCTCGAGATCGAACTTCCGATAGGCGGGGCCGCCGAGGTCGCCCGACGCGGTGTCGATCACCCGGTAGGGAATGCCGAGTCCGTCGAAGATCCGGCATTCCAGGTCGAGCAAGTGATCGTGCATCGCCGAACTCGCCTCGGGAAGCGTGAAGGCAAACATCTCCACCTTCGTAAACTGGTGCACGCGGTAGAGCCCGCGGGTAGCCCGGCCGTGCGCGCCCGCCTCGGTGCGGAAGCAGTGGCTGATGCCGCAGAGCTTGAGCGGTAGTTCGGCCGCCTCGAAGATCCGCTCGTGATAGGCGCCGCCGAGCGTGATCTCCGCGGTGGCGATGAGCGAGAGGTCGGAGTCGTTCACTGAGTAGATCTGCGTTTCCGGTCCGCGGGGCATGAAGCCCGTGCCTTCGAGGATCGAATCGCGGGCGAGATCGGGGGTGGTCATCACCGTAAAGCCCTCGCGCATGAGGATCTCGACGGCATACCGCTGCAGGGCGAGCTCCAGGAGCACCCCGTCGCCGGTGAGGAAGTAGAAACCGTGCCCGGCCACGCGGGCCCCCGCCTCGAAGTCGAAGAGCTTGAGGCGGCCACCGATCTCGACGTGATCGAGCGGCTTGAAATCAAAGGCCCGGGGAGAGTGCTGCCCACGGCGAATCTCGACGGCGGCGTCTTCGCCCCCCACCGGGGCGGCTGGGTGGGTGAGGTTGGGCACGGCGCGGAGGATGGCATCGGCCTCGGCCACGATCTCAGCCGACCTCGCCTCGAGCGCCGAGATCTCCTCGCGGAGCCGGCGGCCCTCGGTCTTCTTCGCCTCCCGCTCGGCCGCGTCGGCCGCCTTGCCGATCGACTTGCTCACCTGGGCGGCGGCAGCATTGAGCCGGTCGATGTCGGCCTGAAACTGCCGCCGCAGTTTGTCGAGGGCGGCAAACTTCGCGATGTCGGCCGACGAGCCGCGGGCCCGGCAGTTGGCGGCGACGAGATCGATGTTGTCGGCAACAAAGCGGCGGTCGAGCACGGCAAACTCCGGCGGAAAGAGACGGCGGGGGGACGTGAGCGGCCCGGCGGCGACGTCTATACTGGGGGGGTGGGTCCGTCCGGGGGTCACCCGGGCCCGGAGTTTGCCAGACACATGCCTGCCTCCGCCAGTGCCGTCACCGAGTCGCCAGCGGCGCTGCCGGAGGTCGCCGCGCCCCGCCCCAAGGACCGGCCCAAGCGGCAACCCCGCTACCACGTCGTCCTCTGGAACGACGACGACCACACCTACCAGTACGTGGTCGCCATGCTCCGCCAGCTCTTCGGTCATCCGCCCGAGAAGGGCTTCACGCTGGCAAAGCAGGTCGACAAGGACGGCCGTGTGATCGTGCTCACAACCACCAAGGAGCACGCGGAGCTCAAGCGCGACCAGATCCATGCCTTCGGCGCCGACCGGCTGCTCGCCCGCTCCAAGGGCTCGATGTCGGCGTCGATCGAACCCGAAGCCGGCACGGGCTAGCCGAGCAACGGGGCGGATCACACGGAGGTTCGGCACAGGTTGCCAACCAGCGCCACCTCGCGAAGGTCTCCCACAAAGCCCCGAGCGCCAGCGAGGGGATGGGCGTTGTGGCACGCTGCGGTTGGCTTGTCAGCGACGCGTGATCCCGTCGCTGGCGCTCCGGGCTTCCTGGCGGTCTGACAGCGTTGTCCGATGTTCAGAAAGCAGGCGGCCCGGACCTTTCGGCCCGGGCCGCCCCGTTTCCCAGTCGTTTCCATCACGCCCGCGGCTGCGGGCCGTGCAGGTCGGTCATCGAGCCGCGATCACTCGCAGCAGGGGACCTCACGAACCACCGTCTTGGGCACGCAGCGGGTCACCGTGTAGGCAACCTGCTTCGGCACCATCCGGACGACGTCGATCGTCTTCGTGTAGTGCACCGGCCGCGTGGTGCAGACCGGCACCTGCTTGGTGTGGGTCTCCTTCACCATCGTGCAGACCTTGTAGCACTCCTCCCGGCTCCGCTCCTC
>JBBAVQ010000006.1:0-13425 GCA_040397625.1 Pirellulales bacterium
ACCGGCATGCTCGGCGTGTTCGTGTCGCTCGACTTCTTCCTGTTCTACGTGTTCTGGGAGGTGATGCTCCTGCCGATGTACTTCCTGATCGGCATCTGGGGCGGACCGCGGCGTGAGTATGCGGCGATCAAGTTCTTTCTCTACACGCTCTTCGGTTCCGTGCTGATGCTGATTGCGGTGCTGATGCTCTACTTCACGAGCGACGTCCGGATGCTCTCCGACGCGCAGCTCGTGGCCGCGCACGTCGTCAGCCCGGCGGTGGACGCCGCGGCCCAGGCCGATGCGGTCGCCGCCATTCGGGCGGCGAAGAGCCCGGTCCACACGTTCAACATCCTGGCGCTGGCCCAACTCGGACAACTGCCGAACTCGCCGTTCGCGGCGGCCTCGGTCTGGGGTATGAGTCTCGAGACCTGGGCCTTCCTGCTCCTGCTGATCGGCTTCGTGATCAAGGTGCCGGTGGTGCCGGTGCACACCTGGCTCCCGGACGCCCACGTCGAGGCGCCGACGCCGATCTCGATGATCCTGGCGGGCGTGCTCCTCAAACTCGGTGGCTACGGCATCCTGCGGATCTGCTATCCGATCTGCCCCGGAGCGGGCCTGTCGCTCGCCTGGCTCGTGTGCGGGCTCGGCGTGGTCTCGATGGTCTACGGTGCCTTCGCGGCCCTCGCCCAGAAGGATTTCAAGCGGATGGTGGCCTACAGTTCCGTGAGCCACATGGGCTACGTGATGCTCGGGCTGGGGGTGTGGAGCGCCGTCGCCGGCAACCAGTTCCGCTGGGATGCCTGGGCTCAGGGCGTCAACGGCGCGATGTTCCAGATGCTTGCCCACGGCATCTCTTCGGCCGGCATGTTCTTCATGGTGGGCGTGCTTTACGACCGGGTTCACCATCGCAACCTCGAGGAGTTCGGCGGCATCTTCAACCGCATGCCGGTCTACAGCGGCCTGGCGATCGCGGTGTTCTTTGCCGGCCTCGGCCTCCCCGGCCTCTGTGGCTTCATCGGCGAGGTGCTCGTGACGCTGTCGAGTTGGAACTACAGCCGCACGCTCGCAGCGATCTCTGCGTTCACCGTGATCCTCACCGCGGCCTACATCCTCTGGGCGATCCAGCGGGTCTACCTGGGTGCGGAGTACAAGGGCCCGCATGGCGACCACCTGACACCGATCACCGGCCGTGAGCTGGCGATCGCCGCGCCGCTGGTGTTCTTCGCGATCCTGTTCGGCGTCGCTCCGCAACTCATCTTCAACTACGTGACGCCGTCGGTGAACCGGCAGGTGGAGACGCTCGCCGAATGGACCCGCGACGTTGGTGGCAAGGCGGCGCAGCCGGTGGCCGGCGGCCCGGCGGCGGCGGATGTGACGACGGTGCGGTAGGCACGACAAGGCACCATTTCACCGCACCATTTCACCGCACCATTTCACCGCACCATTTCACCGCACCAGGCAACGGACCCAAGCACCATGGATCTCGGAACACTCCTGACGAGCAGCCTGACCGACACGCTCGACGTGTCGCTGCCCCACTTCCGCATGGAGCTGGCGATCTCCGCCACGATCGTGCTCGTGCTGCTCTGCCGGATGTTGCCCGTGCTCCGCTGGCTCGACTCCGGACTCGTGGCCCTTGGCGGCGTCGCCTTCGCTCTGTGGTATGCCTGGTGCGATTTCCGCGGCCTGCCCGGCTCGCCGTGGGCGACGATCGCCGCCACGCAGCCCGGCTCCGTGGAACTCTTCGGTGGCCTGCTTGTGTTTGACTCGCTCACCGCCTACATCCGCCTGCTGCTTGCTGGCTTCCTCGTTCTCTACATCCTGTTCACGAAGGTCTCCGGCATCCCCGACCGCGAGGACGGCGCCGACTTCTACACGCTCGTGCTCGGCTCGTCGCTGGGGATGTGCCTGATGGCGTCGGCCAACCACCTGCTGATGCTCTTCATGGCGGTGGAGATGGCAAGCGTGCCGTCGTACGCCCTCGCGGGCCTGCTCAAGGGCCGAAAGGCGAGTTCCGAGGCGGCTCTGAAGTATGCCGTCTACGGGGCCGGAGCCGCCGGCATCATGCTTTACGGCATCAGCCTCCTGGCAGGTGTGCTCGGCACCTGCCACCTGCCGAGCATGGCGGCGGAACTTGGCCGCATCGTGGGCGAGGGCGCCGACACCGGTTCAATCATGGTGCTGGCCCTGGGCGGCCTGATGCTCGCGGCCGGTATGGCGTTCAAGCTCTCGGCCGTGCCCTTCCACTTCTGGTGCCCCGACGTGTTCGAGGGGGCGGCAGCGGAGGTCGGAGCGTTTCTCTCGGTGGCGAGCAAGGCGGCCGCGGTGGCCCTGGCCATCCGCGTGGCTTTCGCGCTCGGCTGGCTCGGGGATGCCGCCGGGCCGACTGCCACGGGCTTGGCCGACGTGCGGCACTTCTCGGTCTACGTCATCGGCCTGATGGCAGCGGTCACGTGCACGCTCGGCAACCTTGCCGCCTACGGACAGACGAACATGAAGCGGCTGCTCGCTTACTCGACAATCGCCCACGCGGGCTACCTGCTGATGGGTGTCGCGGCGGCGGTGGCCATGCTCGGGGTTGATCCCCAGGGGTGCCGCCAGGCGGTGACCGCGTTGGCCTTCTACCTGGCCACGTACCTGTTCATGAATCTCGGTGCCTTCGCGATCGTGGCGGTGCTCCGCAACCGGCTTCGCAGCGAGGAGATCGCCTCCTATGCGGGGCTCGTCCGCACCAGCCCGGGTCTGGTCGTGGCCGCCATCGCCGTGCTCGTGAGCCTCATCGGCCTGCCGCCGTTGGCAGGTTTCGTGTCGAAGTTCCTCGTGTTCTCGTCGCTTGTCGATGCGATCACGAAGGGAATCGAGCGGCCCCTGATGCTCGTCCTGCTGGTCGTCGGCGGCCTGAATACCGTGATCAGCCTGTTCTACTACCTCCGCGTGCTGAAGGTGATGACGTTCGACCCGCCGAGCGACTCCCGGGTGGCCGCGGCGGCGCCGGTCTGGCTGCCGGGTGCGATGGTCACCGCGGTGGTGGTGCCGGTGGTGCTGCTCGGCATCTTCTGGTCGGGTCTCTACGCCGTCGCCCAACTGGCCGGCACGTTCGCGTCGTAGGATTCCGAGACACTCCCATGGCCATCGCCCCGCTCAGTCGCCTCGTCGCCTCAATCCAGCCGTCGCTGCTGATGTATCTCGGCGACTCGGGGATCTGGTCATACCCGGGCGCCGAGTCGGTGAAACTCGCGCTTGCCGACGCGGTGGACGATCTCAAGAACGTGGTGGAGCGGGCCACCACCATCCTCGACGAGCGGGAGGCCGCGGTGCCCCAGAGGGCCGCCTACCCGCTCTCCTTCACCGCCCTGCACGACATCGACCTCTCGAACCTGCTGCCGCGCGTGATCGAGAGCCTCAGGCGTCAGTTCGCGGACCTCGACGCCCTGACCGGCCCGACCGACACCGATGCGGCCGCGGCCGATCTCGTGGCCGACGCCAAGCAGTCCACCCGGCAGCACCTCGACGTCCTGGAGCAGCTGGCTGCGAAGCTCAGGGCTGGGCTGGCTGGAGCGCCGCCGATCGCGGGCTGATGGAACTCTACGACAGCCACTGCCATCTCGACCCGATGCGGTTCGGCGCCGAGTTGCCGGACGTCCTGGCGCGGGCCCGTGCGGCTGGTGTGACCCGGCTGACGGTGATCGGCACGCGGGCGCTCGACAGCGAGGCGGCCGCTGAACTTGCCGGTCGCGAACCGGGCGTGGTGGCCGCCGCCGGCATCCACCCCAACGACGTTGCCGAGGCCGAGCCGGGCGAATGGGATCGGATCGTGCGACTCGTCGAATCGGGCCGCGTGGCGGCCGTCGGCGAGACGGGGCTCGACTGGTATCGGACCACCGCGCCGCAGGAGATGCAGCGGGAGTGGTTCGATCGCCATCTCCGGCTCGCCCAGCGGCTGTCGCTGCCCGTCGTGATCCACACCCGCGAGAGCATCCGCGACACGCTCGACATGCTCCGCGAAGCGGCGACCCGCGGTTCGCTGAAGCCGATCCTCCATTCGTTCACCGGCACCGCCGCCGAGGCCGCCGAGGCCGTCGAGATGGGCTGCCATCTCGGCTTTGCCGGCATGGTCACGTTCCGATCGTCGGCAGCGCTTCGCGAGGTGGCCAAGGCCGTGCCACTCGAGCGGCTGCTCGTCGAGACCGACAGCCCCTTTTTGTCGCCTGAGCCCCTTCGCGGGAAGCGAAACGAACCCGCCAACGTGGTGCATACCGCCCGCTGCCTGGCGCTGGCCCGCGGCGAGCCGCTGGATGCCTTCGCCGCCGCCACCACCGCCAACGCCCGTCGCGTGTTCGGAGCGGCCTGAGCCGAGCGTTGTCGTGGCTCCGCGACGCCCCTGCGTGTGATACCCTTGGCGACGGGGAAATCCGATGACCACGTCGATCCGTCGCCAATCGTCTTACGTGTTCGACGGCCAGACGACGTCGCTCTGCGATGAATGCCTCGCGCTCGTGCCGGCGAAGGTCCTGGTCGAGGGTGGGCAGGTCTTTTACCTGAAGCGATGCCGCGTCCACGGCCAGCGGAAGGTGCTCGTCTCCACCGATGCGGCCTACTGGCGGCTCTGCCGCGACTATCTCAAGCCGGGCGACCGGCCGCTGACGGTGCAGACGCATACCGAGCAGGGCTGTCCCTACGACTGCGGGCTCTGCCCCGATCATGAGCAGCACTCGTGCCTGGCGCTGATCGACGTCAACGAGGCCTGCAATCTCACCTGCCCGGTTTGTTTCTCCGACTCCTCACCGCAACGCTCGCTCCATCGGCCCCTCGCCGAGATCGAGCGGATGATGGACGCCCTCGTCGCGAGCGAAGGGGAGCCCGACCTCCTGCAGTTTTCCGGCGGCGAGCCGACCATCCATCCCGAGATCCTCGAGATCCTGGCCGCCGCCAAGCGACGGCCGATTCGGCACGTGATGCTCAACACCAACGGCATCCGGATCGCTGAGGATCCGGAGTTCGTGGCCCGCCTCGCGGAGTTTCGACCTGGCTTCGAGGTCTACCTGCAGTTTGACTCGCTTCGCCCGGAGGCGCAGCGAAACCTCCGCGGGGCCGACCTCACCCGCGTTCGCCGCGAGGCGCTCGAGCAGCTCGAGCGGGCCGGTATCTCGACGACGCTCGTGGTGGTCGTGAAGCGGGGCGTGAACGACGACGAACTTCCCGCCATCATCGACCACGCCCTCCAGTGGCGCTGCGTACGGGGCGTCGTCTTTCAGCCGGTGCAGGACGCCGGCCGCAACGAGGGCTTTGATCCGTCGCGCGATCGGTTTCCCCTGTCGGCCATCCGTCGCCGACTCGTCGATTCCGGCGGCCCGTTCCGCGAGGGCGACATCATCCCGCTCCCCTGCAACCCCGAGAGCATCGCCATCGGCTACGCTCTCCGAAGGGGCTCGAGCATCGCTCCCGTGACGTCATTTTTCCCCCGGGAACTGCTCGTGGAGGCGCTGCCCAACGCGATCACGTTCGAGAAGTATCCCGACCTGCATCGACGGGTGATGGAGTTTTTCTCGCTCGCGACCGCCGAGTGCAACAACGAGACGAAACTCGCCGAACTTCTCTGCTGCCTGCCGGAGGTGCCGCTGCCGGCGGGGCTTGGTTACGAGGATACGTTCCGGGTGGTGATCGTGGAGTTCATGGACGCCCACACCTTCTGCCTTGGCCGCGTGAAGCGGTCGTGCATCCACTTCGTGACGCCCGAGGGGCGGATCATTCCGTTCGAGACGTACAATCTCTTTTATCGCGACGAGGCCGCGAAGGCCCGGATGAGGCGATCACTGGAGGGGCGATGAGAGGCTTGGCCTACGTGTTGGGGGCGATCATCGCCCTCCTCGGCGTTGCGGTCGGCGGATGCGCCCTGGTGTTTCTTGGCGATTCCATCGTCACCGGGATCGAGGGGTTCGGCTTCGGGGTGTTTGTGCTCGCGTCGGCGTTCTTCCTGATCGCAACGGGGCTCCTCTCGTTGGCCTGGTGGATCTTCCGGCGAGCGTCGCGAGAGCCTGTCGAACCAGACTCCGGGAGCGATCGACGGAGATCCCGGCCCCCCGGCTCGTGAGCGTCCACGCCTGGTTCGATATCGCGGCGTCCACTGCGGCTGCTGCAATGACCGTCACCTGCTTTTTCTGGCGGCTGCGGGAGGCGGCGGGGCGGATCGAGCAGGCAGGCATCGGCTACGTCGTCGCGCTCGTCGCTGGCGCGGCCATTGGCAGCTACGGGGCGGGCACCGCCAACCTCTGGCTCTCGGGCGAGACGGGCGTGGCCCGCAGCATCGTCGGCGGGCTCGCCGGCGGGATCGCGTCGATCGAAATCTACAAACGCGCCCGCGGCATTTCGGGCTCGACGGGCATCATCTTCGTGCCGGCGTTCTGCACCACCGTGGCCATCGGCCGCTGGGGCTGCTTTTATTCCGGGCTGACCGACCACACGCACGGCTGCCCTACCAGCCTCCCCTGGGCCCACGACTTCGGTGACGGCGTACCCCGCCATCCCGTGCAGCTCTACGAGTCGGCGGCCATGGCCGCGTTTCTCGTCTACGCCCTCGTGATGCTGGCTCGCCGCAACGCCTTCTTCATGCGAAACGGCTTCTACCTGATGGTGCTCTGGTATGCGGCGCAGCGGTTCTGCTGGGAGTTCTTCAAGCCCTATGCCCCGATCCTCGGGCCCCTGAACCTCTTTCACCTCATCTGCCTGGCGCTCATCGCCTACGCACTGGCCATGCTCATTGGGTCGCAAACTCAGCCCCGAGCCTCCCGCGGACACGCCTCGAGCGGATAAGATACCGATTCCCAATCCAAGGAGCCCACCCATGGTCCGCACCCCCAGCACGATGCTGCCCCTCGGCACGACCGCCCCCGACTTCGACCTCCCGAACGTGGACGGCCGGATGGTCGATTACGCCGCCGCCGCCGGTCCGAAGGGGACGGTGGTGATGTTCATCTGCAATCACTGCCCGTTCGTGAAGCATGTGGCAGACCAGCTTGCCACGCTCGGCCGCGAGTACCTGCCCAGGGGTGTGGGCTTTGCCGCCATCAGTTCCAACGACGTCTCGGCGCACCCGGCCGATTCACCCGAGCAGATGGTTCGCGAGGCCGAGGATCGGGGATACGTGTTCCCGTACCTCTACGATGAGACGCAGGAGGTGGCGAAGGCCTACCACGCCGCCTGCACGCCCGACTTCTACGTGTTCGACGCCGATCGAAAGCTCGTGTATCGCGGCCAACTCGATCCCAGCCGGCCGGGAAGCGATGTGCCGGTGAGTGGTCACGATCTCCGTGTTGCCCTCGACACGCTCCTCGCCGGCAAGTCGCCGGTCGCCGCGCAGATCCCCAGCCTTGGCTGCAACATCAAGTGGAAGCCGGGCAATCACCCGCCCTACTTCAGTCCCTGACGCGACATGATGCGACCATGGGCCCGACGTGCCGGGCCCCGACGGACATCACCGGGGCTTGTCGCCGCCGGGCCGCGCCGGGCCGCGATTGGCGAACTTGCCGATCTCCTGCGTGTCGCCCGGCTCAAGCCGCGAGGCCCGAAGGTTCTCACGCTGGATGGCCTCGTAGACCTCCTGGCGGTGAACCGGAATCTCGGAAGGGGCGTTGATGCCCAGCCGGACCTTGTCTCCCCGGATGTCAACGATCGTCACGACAATGTTGTCGCCGATCATGATGCTTTCGTCGCGTTGCCTGGAGAGTACGAGCATGACTGGTTCCTTCCTGATCCGTCGTGGAGGCGGCACTCCGCTGCCGCCGGCCACTGATGATTATGCACTCTTTTTGAGTGGAGGTCGTTCGAGGGAGAGTTCGTATTGCAGAGGGAGGTCGCCGCTCGCAACGACCTGACGGCCGGTGCGGGCTTCAAGGTTGATGACGATTGGCGCTTTGAGATTGAGCGTGAGGCCTGTGCCGTTTTGTCCGACGACCACCACGACCTGTGCCTGCCGCATGTCGTCAACGGCGAGCGGCGTGAGTTCGCTCCGGGGGATCCGCACCTGGTACTCGGGAACGAACCGCCTCGGGCTCACGACGGCGAGGGCGACGTCGGCCCGCGTCGTGCTCTGCAGCCAGCCGAGGGCGTCGTTCGACGCGTCGGCGAGCAGGGCCCACTCGCGGCAATCCTCGAGTCCAGGCAGCCCGCTGGGGAACCTGATGAGGTCGCTGGCCTCGACATCGATGCGACCGAATCGCGTGGTTGTGATTTTCATGACGGCACTCCTTGCCCGATCGGTTCCCGGCGGATTCCAGCCTTGAAATGGCTGGTGTCCGTCGCGGAACTGGCCTCGTCCCGGCGGCTGCCCGCCGGGGCCGGTCGAACTCCCGTTCGCCCACCATGAGATCGGCAGGCAGGGTGGTTGGGGTTAAGAAAAAAGGTTTGGCGAAGAGACGCCGGTGCGGAAGGTGGTGGCGAAGGCAGGTTTCCGGCTGGTCGCGGGCTTTTTGCCGTCGGCTTGACCGTCCGCCAAATTCCCCACAATCGTTACAGTCAGTTTCGTGTTGGGTACGACGATCCGACGATCCATTTGAGGCAGACCATGCATCGCGCAGCAGCGCTCTCCATCGCGATCCTGACGGCGGTGTTGTGCGGATCCGGGTGCACGACTCGGCCGTATGAGCAGGACTACCAGCAGCGCGTTGCGGACTTCCGTGGCGCCGCAGTGTTCGCTCCCCTCGCGCAGAATCCGACGGAGTTCGCAGATGGCCGCGTCGCGCTCCGACTGCCGTCCGTGCTGGAGCCGCCCAAAGAGGACGACGTCAAGGAGGGCGACGGCAGGGAGGGCGCCAGCGCAGCGGACCGTGCGCGTCCGCCGTTCGTTCGAGAGTTTCCAGGGTTCGTCGGGGCGTACGAGAAGTTGATGCTGATGACCAACAACACGCAGCTGCCCGTCGTGCTCACCATCGGTGCCGTGCCGGTCGCCGAGCGACGGTTCAGCGAGGTGGAGGCAGCAATCCTGGAGCAGGTGCGTCGCGACGAGGCATTTCCCAAGGTGGACTGGGAGCGGGGCAGGAGCGTCGAGCCCGTGGCGGGCGGGCCTGCCATCTGGGATGTGCTCTCGCTCACGGGGCAGCAGGAGTTCGAGAGCACCCTGGCCGGAACCGTCGAGCAGAAGCGGTGGCCTGGCCGATGCGAAATCTGGGTGTCGGCCGACCCGAAGCAGGAGGTCTGCACGGTGCTGGCCCTGCGGGCACCAGATGACGTGGCCGATCAGCTGCCGGTGACCGTCACGGAGATGATCGAATTGGCTGCCCGCACGGTGCAGCCCCCGGCGGCTCCCGCGGCGGAGCAGCCCGCCGACGCTCCGGCGAAGTGATCGTCGTGGCTACTGCCACATCGGCTGCGCCCGCCAGGCGGCGAGTGGCGCGAGCACCAGCAGGGGCATCCAGGCGCCGATGGAGGGGCTGAGGGCGTCGCCAGTGACCAGGGCGTGCGACCCCAGGACCGTCAGGAAGAAGATGACGGTCATGCCCACGCACAGCCCGACCGCGACGAACACGCCGCGGCGGCTGGGGCCAAGCACGAGCGGGATTCCCAGCAGCACGAGGGCCATGTCGAGCGCCGGCGCCACGAACCTCGCGTGGACGCGGAGCGGGATCTCCGCCGCCACGCCCAGGCTGGGATTGCGGATCGCCCGCAGGAGGTCGAGGGTCGAGGAGTACTGGCTCCAGTTGGTCGATCCGATGAGTTGCTCGAAGGTGACGTCGCTGACCACGAAGCATTCCCGTGACTCAAGCCAGGGGGCCGCCGCCCGCGACAGCACCACCGGCGTGCCGCCGCACTCGAGCGCCGGCAGCCCGTCGATGTCGGCTGGTTCGCGGACGCCCCGCAGGAGGTAGCCGGCCGGCCGATCGCCGTCAGCGGGCTTCCAGAACGCCTCCGCGGCGGTGATCTGCGGGCCGTAACTGCCGAGCTGCGGTGGCATCAGCAGGCTCGGCTGGTCGATTCTCGTCGCCGCGGCCTGTGCGCCGCGTCCCCGAAAGAGGATCTCGGTGCGGTTGTCGTAGCGCGGCTCGAACGGGGCGGCGAACTCTCCCTTGAGATCCTGGGCGTTGCGGGAGAATGCCTGCCGGATCCGGGGGAGCACCAGCTCGCGATTGGTGGCGGCAATGAGGGCCACCAGGGCGGAGAACACGAGCACGGAGCGGGCGATCCGCCAGCGGGTGGTTCCGGCTGCGAGGAGCGCCGTCAGTTCGTTGTGCCGCTCGAGCCAGGAGAGGGCGAACATGGCACTGGCGAGCGAGATCACCGGGCTGGTTGCGTCGAAGAACCAGACGAGCCGGCAGCCGTAGTACGACGCCAGGATTCGGGCGAGCCCGCCGGTCTCCGCGGCGTGTGACAGGAACTCCTCCATGTTCGTGAACGCGTCGAACACGAAGTACAGGCCCGCGAGGCTCACGAACACGACGACGAACGCGTGCAGTTGGGCGCGGGCGATGTAGCGGTCGATCAGCATGGATGCTTGACTGGACCGCCGGCCTGCGGACGATGGACGTTCATCCGGGGCCGGCCGAGGGCGGGCCGCGGAGGGTAGGGAGTGCGGGCGGCACCGTCAATCTGGGAAACCTCGCGGATGGCCTGGTGGAACCTGCCTGGACTGACGACGCTGTTCGACATCGTCTGTCCGCCACGGTGTGCCTTCTGCGGGGCCGACCTTGCCGGGCCGGCCGCTGCCGGTGGGACCATGGCGTGCGAGTCGTGTGCCGCAGCGATCTCCAGTGACTCGGCCCGCTGCATCGCCTGCGGCGAGCCCAGATCGGCTGTGGACTGTAGGTGTCGGGGGCGGCGCGGCGACTGGGACGGCATCGTCGTGCTGGCGTCGTATGGTGACAGTGTCCGTGAGCCGGTGCTACGGGCGAAGCGGCCGGCCGGCGAGCCCGTGGCAGCCGCCCTGGCGGGACTCCTCGTGGCGAAGCACCGCGAGAGGTTCAGCGAATGGCGGATCGACACGGTCGTGCCGGTGCCGATGCACTGGCGCCGGCGGCTGGCCCGTGGCACGAGCGCAGCCGATCACCTGGCGACCGAGATTGCCAGCCGCCTCCGGCTGCCCCGCCGCCGCCTGCTCCGTCGCCGGCGGGCCACTCCGATGCAGAACGAGCTCCCCTTCGATGATCGTCGCGACAACGTGCGAGGGGCGTTCGTGGCCTCCCGCCGTGCGGCCGGTCGCCGGGTCCTCCTCGTCGACGACGTGGCCACCACGGGGGCCACCTTGGCCGAGTGTCGCCGGGCCCTGGTGGAGGCGGGGGCCTCCGCCGTCTACGCTGCGGTGGTGGCTCGGGCCGATCGCGGCGGGGTCGAGGGGCGACGGCCGTGATCGGTCGTCGCCAGAGCATGGCTTCACGCCACTGCTGACCTCTTCACGACGGGCCACGTTTCAACGCGAACCACCTTTCGGCACGGACCACGTACGTCTTCCCCCAGGGGGCCGCCAGGCCCGGCTTCGATGACCACCGGCATTCCTCTTCGCATCGGCACGAGGGCCAGCCTGCTGGCCCGCACCCAAACCGGCTGGGTCGTCGAGCGGCTCCGAGCCCACGGCATCGACGTCGCGGTTGAGATCATCGGCACCCGCGGCGACGAACGTCGCGATGTGCCCATCGCCGCGATCGGCGGCGACGGCGTGTTCGTGAGAGAACTCGAGCAGGCGCTGCTCGAAGGCAGGATCGACGCGGCCGTGCACAGCCTCAAGGACATGCCCACGGCGGAGACCGCGGGCCTGCACCTGGCCTGCGTCCCCGCCCGTGCGACGCCGTTCGACGCGTTCGTCGGCCGCGGTGCCTTGCGGCTCGAGGACCTTCCCGCTGGTGCCCGCGTCGGCACATCGAGCATCCGGCGGATCGTGCAACTCAAGGCGGTGCGGCCCGACGTGGATGCGATCCCGCTTCGGGGAAACGTGGACACGCGTCTGCGGAAACTCGATGCCGGCGACTACGACGCGCTGATCCTCGCCGCTGCGGGGCTCGAACGCCTGGGCCTCGGTGACCGCGTCACGCACCTGCTCGAGCCGCCTGCATTCTGGCCGGCCGTTGCGCAAGGGGCGCTGGCGGTGCAGGTGAGGGTCGCCGATGGTAGGGCCACCGAGGCCGTCGCCGCAATTGACGATGAGGCGACGCATGCCGCCGTGATGGCGGAGCGGAGCATGCTCGGAGCGCTCGCGGGGGGATGTCTCGCGCCGATCGGTGGCTGGGCGCGATACAGCGACGATGGCGTGCTGACGCTCGGCGGCTGCGTCCTCGACGTGGATCCGGCGAGCGGGGCGGTGTCTCGGATCATGGAGGAGCAATCAAGTTCGCCCGAAATGATGGGTCATCAGGCCTTGGCCCTCGGCGAGGCCGTTGCGCAACAGCTCATCGCCGCCGGGGCCGAGGCCATGCTGATCCGCATGCGGACGCGAATAGCGTGATTGGCGACCCCGGCGCGTGGTCTGCAAACCGGCCGATACCGCTCAGGTGGAGGGTGGGAAGCGGGCGGGAGGCACTTAAAATCGTCCCCAAGTAATCGGCCGTGGCTCGAGGGGGCCGCAACCATCAGCGTCCAATGAGGGCGCGGCGGCCGATCAGCGAGCGGTGGCCTCGAAGGGCTGTGGGTTTCGCGTGGTTCGCGTGGGTCGAACGAGTCGCTTTCTGCGGAAGGTTTTTAGCACATGGCGATCAAGGTGGTGATTGCGGACGATCATGAGGTGGTGCGCCGCGGGCTTGTCAGCCTGTTGGCCGGATCGGACATCAAGATCGTGGGCGAGGCGTCGACGGGTGACGAGGCGGTGAAAATCACCAAGAAGATGAAGCCCGACGTCGTTCTGCTCGACATCCGCATGCAGGGCAAAGACGGGCTGGTGGCTCTGGAGAAGATCCGTGCCGACATGCCGAGCGTGCGGTGCGTGATGCTCTCGACCTTCGACAACCCCACCTATGTGGCTCGCGCCGTCGCCGCCGGGGCCCACGACTATATGCTCAAAGGCTGCACTCGGAGCGAACTGATCAACTCGATCACCGGTGCCGCCGCCGGCCAGTTGCCGATGCGGGCCGGTGAACTGCGTCGCGTCGCCACCACGATGGCCAACCGCGTGGCCACGGCGGACCCCGACATTCCGCTGACACAGCGGGAGACGCAGGTTCTTCGCCACATGGCGCTCGGGCTCTCCAACAAGGAGATCGCCCAATCGCTGACAATCAGCGTCGAGACGGTCAAGGAGCACGTCCAAAACATCCTCCGCAAGATCGCCGTGAGCGACCGCACGCAGGCGGCGGTCTGGGCGGTGCGGCGCGGCCTCGTCTGACGGGCCGTACGCTTCGTGCGAGCCGTACGCCTGACGGCGTTACGCTTCCTGCGATATCAGGAAGCCCAATCGCGTGAGCGATGGGGCAGCGCGAGGTGGTGAGCGACGTCGATTCGGCCGTACGCCTGACGGCGTTACGCTTCCTG
>JBBAVQ010000006.1:13525-18727 GCA_040397625.1 Pirellulales bacterium
CGAGGTGGTGAGCGACGTCGATTCGGCCGTACGCCTGACGGCGTTACGCTTCCTGCGATATCAGGAAGCCCAATCGCGTGAGCGATGGGGCAGCGCGAGGTGGTGAGCGACGTCGATTCGGCCGTACGCCTGACGGCGTTACGCTTCCTGAGGCCTCAGGAAGCCCAATCGCGTGAGCGATGGGGGCTGCCTTCGGCTCGCGTTGCCCAGTCCCGGCGGCGGACGTCTCAGCGGGCGCGGGGATGCGCCTTGTCGAAGGCGTCGAGGAGGCGGCTGGTCGTCACGTGGGTGTAGATCTGCGTGGTCACGAGGCTCTTGTGGCCGAGGAGTTCCTGGACGCTCCGAATGTCGGCCCCGGCGTCGAGCAGGTGGGTCGCGAAACTGTGTCGCAGCGTGTGGGGGCTCGCCTTGCCGGCCAACCCGGCGACGGCGAGGTGTTTTTCAAGCAACCTCGCCACGCCCCGGACGGACAGCCGTCCGCCAAACTTGTTGGTGAACAGCGGCCGCGCGGTGGTCCGGCTGCCGCTGGCGGCGGGCCGCGCCGCCAGCCAACTCCGCAGGGCCGCCTGGGCATGCGACCCCACGATGCCCAGCCGCTCCCGACGCCCTTTGCCTCGAATGCGGACGGTGGCATTCCGGAGGTCGAGGTCCCCGTCGTCGAGGCCGACGAGTTCGCGAACGCGGCATCCCGACGAGTACATGAGCTCGAGGATCGCGCGATCGCGAAGGCCTCCAGCCTGACCGGGGCGGGGTGCCGCCAGCAGCTTGGAAATCTCGTCGCCGGTGAGAAACTTGGGAAGCTTCCGCGGCTTTCGCGGGCTGCGGAGCGGCTTGGCGGGATTGCCCCGCACCCAGCCCTCTCGCTGTCCAAACGCATAGAAGCTGCGCATGCTGGCGAGTTTGCGGGCCACGGTGGAGGCCGCGTAGCCGGCCGCATGCAGGCCGGCCGCGAACCGCCGCAGGAGGACGCTGGAGGCGTCGCCGGGCGCCCGGCAGCCGGCCGAGGCGAGAAACTCCTCGAGTTGGAGCAGATCTTCGCGGTAACTCTTCACCGTCAGGGGTGAGCCGCCGCGTTCCGCCGCCATGTGCCGCAGAAACCGCTCGATCGAATCGCCGAAGGCCGTCCGGTTCGGTGCGGCGCTGGCCATGGCGGTCGGGTCCGTCGGCTCAGGCGTGCCGGTCGGCACGCGGGCCGAACCGGAGTCGGGTCGGACGCGGTGTGTTCTGCCGAACCTTCTGCCCGAGCACCGCGGCGTCGTACCACGAGAAGCTCAGGTCGGGGTTGGCGGCATGCCGGGCCAGAGCCTCGAGGGCCTGGTCGCGGCTATCGTCGTCATACAGGAAGACGTAGCGTTCGCCCCCCTTGACGAGCGCGATCACGTTGATGTCACGGGAGGGCATACGAGTCCCCGGGCGAACGCCGTGACCGGAAGAACGGCCACCCGAGGACTATCGGCCCGCGGATCGTGGCGACCGCAGGGTTCCGCCGCGCGCTCCCCAAGTTTCCGCGATCGGGCCAACCGCCCCCGGAAGCGGGGCGGTGTGGGGCTTCTCCGCATGATTCTGGGAAGAATATGCGGGCGGCAGAAAGTGCCGGGGCTCTCGGACTCAGAACAGGCTGGAGAAGTTCCGGAGCGCGACCGGCTCACGGCTCCAGAAGGGTTCGCCGTGGCGGGTGCCGATCATGCTTCCCCACCAGGCGTCGGCCGTTGCCACGCGGTCGAGCGTGCCGAGGCCGTCACCTCGCGGCGGAAACTGGCTGGCGTAAGCGTCGAGACTCCGGCATTTGCTCTCCCACGTGGCCGAGATGTCCACCACGAACGACGGCTGCCGCACGGACTTCAGGTGCACGCAGCCGTAGTGGTAGATCCGTTCCGGGTGCCATGGCTCACCGGGGAGATCGCACTTGGTGAGCTTCGCCCAGAATCGCGCGGCCTCCACGAGCCGGGTGGCGGCCACGTGATCGGGGTGGGCATCGACCCAGTGCGGGGCGAACAGCCAACGCGGTCGCGCCAGGCGGATCGCCCCCGCCAGCCGTTCGCGGGCGGCGAGAGTGGCCCGCAGTCGGCGGTTGGGCAGCCCGAGGTTCTGCCGCCACGTCACGCCGAGGGCGGCCGAGGCCGCAGCCGTCTCGCGGGCCCGGATATCGATCGATCCCCGCGGCGTCGGCTCGCCATCGGTCAGGTCGAGGATGCCGACCGCCATCCCCGCGCGGAGCATCAAGGCGATGGAGCCCCCCATGCCGAGTTCGGCATCGTCGGGATGCGGGGCGATCACGAGGGCATCGAGCATTTCGGGGCTCCGTGGCGATGGGGCCGCGATCCTTGTGTTCAGATCGGAGGCACGATCATACTTTCGAAGCCCTTCTGCGACCCCTATCGGCCATCTCCGACCCCCCAACCCGCCATGACCGCCCCCCACCCGCCGTCTTCCGCAGCCACGTCGTCGGCCGAACTCTTCGCGGCCGCCTGCGGCCATGCGCGGCGAGCGGCCGTGCTCGCCAGCGTCGAGTCGCTGCTCGGGTGGGACGAGCAGACCATGCTTCCCAGGGCCGGCGGTCCCCACCGCGCCGATCAGGCAACCGCCATGGCCTCGATCGTCCATGGGCTGCGAACCGATCCCGCCCAGGCCGAGCGGCTCGCGGCCCTCGCCGATTCGTCGCTTGCGACCGCGGGTACGCCGCAGGAGCAGACCACGATCCGCCTGCTCAAGCACGATGCCGACAAGCAGGCGCGGCTGCCGGTGAGGCTCGTCGAGGAGTTGGCCAGAGCCGCCGTGGAGGCCCAGCAGGCCTGGGTCGAGGCCAGGGCTTCCTCGGACTGGTCCGCCCTGCGGCCGCATCTGGTGCGGATGTTCGCCCTCAAGCGGGAGCAGGCGTCGTGCCAACGGCCAGACCTCGATCCATACGATGCCCTGCTCGACGACTATGAGCCCGGGGCCCGCTGGCGGCGGCTGGCGGATCGATTCGGGCCGCTCCGCGCGGCCATCGTAAATCTCGTGAGGGAGTGCGGTCATGCGAGTCGCCGGCCGGACGACTCGATCCTCACGGAGCGGCCCTATCCGGTGGAGGCCCAACGCCGGTTCGTCGGCGAGGTGGCCAGTCGGATCGGGTTTGACTTTGCCCGCGGCCGGCTCGACACGACCGAACATCCGTTCTGCACCACGCTTGGCCCCGACGACTGCCGGATCACCACGCGGTGGAACGAACGGTCGCTGCCGACCGCCCTGTTCGGCGTGCTCCACGAGGCCGGGCATGGGCTGTACGAGCAGGGCCTGCCCCGCGAGTGGTACGGACTGCCTCCAGGCGAGGCGGCGTCGCTCGGCATCCACGAATCGCAGTCGCGGCTCTGGGAAAACCTCGTGGGCCGGTCGCGGCCGTTCTGGGAATGGTGCTTTCCGTTGGCGCGGCAGGCATTTCCCGCCGCGCTCGCCGACGTTGGTGCAGAACGGTTCCACGGGGCGCTGCTGGCCGTGCGACCGTCGTTCATCCGGGTCGAGGCCGACGAGGTCACCTACAACCTGCACGTGATGCTGCGGTTCGATCTCGAACGCGCCCTCGTGCACGGCGAGCTGGCGGTGGACGATCTGCCTGCCGCGTGGAACGAACGGTTCGAGCGGGACTTTGGCATGCGGCCGCCGGACGATGCCCACGGCGTGCTCCAGGACATCCACTGGAGCGCTGGCCTGATCGGTTACTTCCCGACCTACACGCTCGGCAACCTGTTCGCAGCACAGCTCATGGAGGCGGCGAGGCGCGCGGTTCCCGGCCTCGATGCCGAGGTGGCATCCGGCCGATTCACCGACCTGCTGGAATGGCTCCGCCGGGAGGTTCACGCCCTTGGCCGCACCCTGGAATCCGAGCCATTGGTGGAGCGGGCGACTGGGGGTGGCGTCTCGGGAGACTGGCTCGTGCAGAGCCTCCGCGATCGCTACGGGCCGGCCTACGGCCTCTGATTTTCCGGTCCGTTGCGGGCGGCGCCCCGCGGAAATCCCGCTGGTACAATCGCCACCGCGGCGCGGGAGGCCCCACCTTCCTGGCGTGCGAATCCTCTGAAGTGCGTTCCCGGAGCGAGAGCCATGGCTGACGACGACAAGGACCACGAGCACGATTTCGACGCGAAGGACGAAGGCTTCGACCCTTGGGCCGATCTGGAGTCGGAGGGGACGGCGGACCTGGGGGAAGGGGTCTCGTTTTCGGTCGAAGACGTTTCGCTCGATGCAGGACTCGACCTACCGGCGAGCGAGCCGGCGGCTGAATCAGCGATTGCGCCGGACGGTGCGGATAGCGGAGCCGCGGAACGGCTTGGCTCCGAGTCGCCGGAGGAAGACGCCTTCGTGGACGCGTGGCTCAACGACTCATCCGAGGAGTCGGCAGGGTCGAGCGCGGATCAGGCCACGGTGACCCCCCTTTCCGTGTTCGCTCCCGACGACCAGCCCGACCAGTTCGACCAATCCGACGTGGGGGAGACGGACGGCGCGGCTGCCGACGCGGTCTGGCCCAGCGATCCGTCAGCCATCGAGATCGGTACCGGGCAGTCGGGCGTGACGTCGGCGAGCGACATCGACGCACTCGGTTTCGGGAATGACGATGAGTTTGCCCCTGCCGAGGAGCCGATGTTCGGCACCGTTGACACGGATGACGCAGCGGACGAGGTGGCGGGATCGATCGCCAGCTTCGGGGCCATGGAAGCGGAAGGCGAGGAAGAGCATCCTGCGGCGGACGTTATCGACTTTGGTGCAGCCGCCACGGGGGCCGCCATGGGGGCTGTCGCTCTGGCCGGTGACGGAACGTCTGCGGCCGTGGCCGTGACGCCCAGTTCGAAGGCCAGCGGGAAGCCGCGGAAACGGGGGCTGCTTGGCAGCCTGCTCGGCGTGGTGTTTGGTGGCGTGCTGGCGATCCCGGTCGTGCTTGGCATGCTGATCGGCCTGATGTGGATGGGGTGGCAGGATACGGTTGGGATCCGAACGTGGATGCCCGACCAACTCGCGTTTCTCCTGCCGCAGCCGCGGAGTTCCGCCGCGGCGGTCGCCCCCGTGACGCCCGACTTCGTCGCGGCACCGTCACTCGACGCCCTGCCGGCGGTCGATGCCGCCGTGGCGGCGCCCGTCGTGGACACGGCCACCGCGGCTGACGAGTCTGAGCAGACAGTGGCGACCGAAGAACCGGCCCAGGCAGAGACGGGTCAGACAGAACCGGCCCAG
>JBBAVQ010000006.1:18827-31208 GCA_040397625.1 Pirellulales bacterium
CAGACAGAACCGGCCCAGGCAGAGACAGCCCTCACGGAGACGGTGGCATCCACTGATGCTCTTGCCGCCGAGCCGGCCGAGCCGCCGGTGGGAGACGAGGCCGCGGTGCCGATGGAAGACGCGCCGACTGATGCTGCTGCCGCGTCCGGTGCCGATCCCGTTGCAATCTCGCCTGCCCCGGCGTCACTCGCTGACCTTGCTGCGATCGCCCCGCCGCTGACTCCGCTGGAGCCAGCCTTGGAGCCCGCTCAGCCTGCGGTCCTCGAGCCGGTCGCTCCGGTGATTCCCGAACCGGAGCCGCTCGACCAGGGCAGCCTCGAGGCCGCGGTCGCGGACGCCGCCTCGGCGCTCGACGCGGTGCAGGCGGTGGCTGATCCGGCCGACCCGGCTCGAAAGACGCTGCTCGTCGAATGGTACAAGCAGCTCGCACGGACGGCGCATGAACTCGCCACGCTCGAGCATGTCGCCGCCGATTCGGGGCGGCCGCTTCCGCAGACGCCAGCCTCAGTGGCCGACCTCGGTGGGCGGATTCTCGCCGCGCCGGAGCTTACCGACGACCTCGCCCGACTGGCGCGGAACTGGCTCAGCTACTCCCGCCGCGATGGTGACGGCGTCGTGATGCCGGCCACGTTTTCCGGGGTGCGGCGTGTGGGGCCCTACTGGTGTTCCCGCGTGTCGATTGCGGAGGCAGGGGGCGCGACTCGCGAACTCTCCGTGATTTCGCGGGTCGAGCCGGCGGCGGCCCCGGGCGACGCGGTCGTCATCATGGGCCTGGTGATGGACGGTGGCGTGTTGTGGGCATCGGATCTGCGGTCGGCAGCGGCGGACGCCGAGCCGGCGGCTGCCTTCGAGGCCGACTCGTTCGGCCAGCCCGGGCTGTGAAGCCGCCGGGCTCTGCGCCAGCCGATTCCGCCGCCGACATCGCGCGGGCGGTGGCAGCGGGCCGATCGCCGGCGATGGATGAGCTGCAGGCGTGTCTGCGGCGGCACGCGGACCTCGCGCTGCGGATCAACGGCCTCGTGCAGCTGCGGCGCCGTGAAGCCGAGGCGGAGGCGGCTGCGATCGATGCGGCGATCGCCCGCGATGCCCCCGCCGGACTGCTGGCCGGCGTGCCGGTGAGCGTGAAGGAGTGCTTTCCCGTCCGCGGGCTCGCCACCACGCTGGGCATTCCGGGCCGCCGCCAACTCATCGACAGCGACGACGCCGAGATCGTCCGCCGCGTACGGGCTGCAGGCGCCGTGGTGATTGGCAAGGCCAACGTGCCGCAGGCAATGTATCTCCACGAGACCGACAATCCCGTCTGGGGGCTGACGCGTCATCCGCTCGACGCATCCCGAGGCCCCGGCGGCTCGAGTGGTGGCGATGCCGCCCTCGTCGCGGCCGGGGTGGTGCCGCTCGCCATTGGCAACGACCTCGCCGGCAGCCTGCGGCAGCCCGCGCATGCCTGCGGCATCGCCGCGCTCATGCCCACAACCGCCTCCCTCGGTGACGGGGGCGGATTCAACACGATGCCAAACCTCGTCGCCGTTCGTGCCCGTGCCGGGTTTCTTGCCCGCACGGTCGGCGACCTCGATCTCGCCCTCGCCGCGATCGGAGGTGTCCGTCCGGAGATCGTAGGTTCTGCGAGACCGCGCCGGGTGGCGTGGTGGGACGAGGCTGGCCCCATTCCTGCCTCGCCCGCCGTCCGCCGCGCGGTGAGCGAGGCCGTCGAGCGTCTGGCAGCCTGTGGCGTCGAGACGGTACGGGTACCCGGCGAGATGGCATCCGAGGCAGCCTGGCTGCTGCTCGGGATCGTGGCCGCCGACGGCGGAGACGACGTGCGGCGGCTGTTTGCTGGGAGCCCTCCGATGCGAGGCGTTGGAAAGTTGCTCGCGATCGCCCGCCTGCCTCGTCGGTGGCGGCCGCTCGTGGCGGCCCTGCTCCGGCTGACGGGCCGATGGAACGAGGCGCAGGGGGTGGAGCGAACTGGTCGACGAACGCCTACGGAACTCGCAGGCCTGATCACCGCCCGCCACGCTCTGGCGAGCCGATTCGCCACGGCCGTGGCGGGCTGCGATGCAGTGGTCTGTCCGGTGTCGGCGCTGCCGGCGCTGCGGCAGGGGAGTGCGTCGCGGCTCGTGCTTGCCGCCGCACCGTGCCTGCTGGCCAACCTGTTCGACCTGCCAGCGGGGGCGGTTCCGGTCACGACGGTCAGGCCCGGCGAGGAAGGCTGCCGGCCGTGGAGTCTCGACCCGGTGGTCCGCGCCGCCGCTGCCACCGATCGCGGTAGTGCCGGCCTGCCAGTGGGCGTTCAGGTGATCGCCTGTCCCGGCCGCGACGAGGCCACCGTGCTTCATGTGATGCGGCTGATCGAATCCATGGGGCCGCAGCCAACTCTTCCGTGAAGGAAAACTCGCGGCCTAGGCGGTCATGCGGGCCGCGATCACGCTCGACATCCGGTCGATACCGAGCACTTCACAGGCGGCGCCTGCGTCGATCGCCGCCTTTGGCATGCTGAACACGATGCTCGTCGCCTCATTTTGGGCGACCGTGTGCCAGCCCCGCGTGCGAAGTTTCATCAGCCCTCTGGCGCCGTCGCGGCCCATGCCCGTGAGCAAAGCGGCGGTCCCGGTCTGCGGCCAGTGGTCGGCGACGCTCTCGAAGAAGACGTCGACGCTCGGTCGGAAGAAGACGTCTCGGGGCTCCTGACGGTATTCCAGCGTGCGTGCCTTGGTGAGCACGAGGTGGTCGTTGGTGCCGGCGAGCAGCACGTCGCCGGCAAGCGGCTGCTGGCCGTGCTCCGCTACGCGGACGGCCCGGCCGGTCCGGTCACCGAGCCACTTCGCAAGCCCGGGTGCGAAGGCGACGTCGACGTGCTGCACGATGATCACCGCCGCGTTCCAGTCGTGTGGTAGCGGGAAGAGGAGGTCGGAGATCGCCTTGGGGCCGCCGGTCGAAGCACCCACGACGAGCAGCCGCGGGGGAGTCGAGGACGGCACTGCCCGCCGGGCCCGCCGGGGGTCGGCGGTCGCCCCGACAAGCTTGGCGATCGTGCCGATCTTCTCGACGAGGGCGCCCGCGCCGGTCACCTCGCCCCCCGGGCCGAGCATCGGCGTGTCAACCGCGTCGAGGGCCCCGTAGCCCATGGCATCGTAGACGAGCGAGATGTTGCCGCTCACGGTTGCGGTCACCACCAGGATCGCGCACGGGGCGGTGGCCATGATCTGCCGGGTTGCCTGCGCGCCGTCCATGTGCGGCATCAGCAGATCCATCAGGATCAGGTCGGGGCGGTCGCGCTTCGCCATCGCGATCGCCTCGACGCCGTCGCTCGCCGTCCAGGCCACCTCGTGGTCGGGCACGCTGTCGACCACGCGCCGCAGCGCCTCGCACGCCGCCTTCAGGTCGTTCACGATCCCGATTCGCATGGGTCTTTCCTACGTCGTTGCCTCGCCGATCAGATCGATGATCGTATCGACGAAGGTCTCGTCGTGGAAACTGCTTTTCGTGAGATAGCGGTTCGCCCCGGCATCGAGGCCGCGGAGCCGGTCCTCCTCGCGATCCTTGTAGGAGACGATCACGACCGGCGTCTCCCGGCGGGCCGGGTCGGCCTTGATCAGCGAGACCAGGCCGATGCCGTCCATCCGCGGCATGTCGACGTCGGTCACGACGAGGTCGTAGTGGGTGCCGCGGATCGCGTTCCAGCCGTCCATGCCGTCAACGGCGACGTCGACCGCGAAGCCGCGGGCCTGGAGGAGCTGCCGCTCGAGTTCGCGGACGGTGATCGAGTCGTCCACGACGAGGATCCGCTTGCGTTGCCGCGCCTGTTCCGCCATCCGCTCGAACTCCACCCGCGAGAGCCGGCGGCCCATCAGCACGTTGTCGATCGACCGGACGAGGTCCTCGACGTCCACGATCAGAACCGGATCGCCATTCTCCAGGAGTGACGCGCTGTTGACGTCGGGAACCTTGCCGAGCCTCGGGTCGAGGGGCCGCACTTCGAGATCCCGTTCCCCCAGGAAGGAATCGACGATCATCCCGAACTGCTGGCCGCGGTCGCTGATCACCACGACGGGCATCGGATCGGCCGGAGGCTGCCCCGTCGTCTCGAGGATCTGGGCGGCCATCACCAGCCCGATGGAGACGCCGTCGCGGTCGAAGTACTGCCGCCCCTCGACCGTGCGGATGCTGGAGGCCGGGCAGAACAGGATCTGGTCGATTCGCGTCAGCGGGAAGGCATAGGGCTCGCCCCCCACCTGTACGAGAAGCGCCCGGATCACCGACATCGTGATCGGGAGCTGGAGGGTGAACGTGGTCTGGCGACCAGTCTGCGTGGCCACGCGGACGCTGCCCCCCACGCTCTTCACCATGCTCTGCACGACGTCGAGCCCGACGCCGCGGCCGGAGATCTCCGTGACCTGGTCCTTGGTGGAGAAACCGGGCAGGAAAAGGAACTCGAGCAGTTCGAGTTCGGTCAGGTGATCGGCCACCTGGCGGGCGACGAGGCCGCGGGCCACCGCCTTGACGCGGAGATGCTCCACGTCGATGCCCCGCCCGTCGTCGGTGAGCGTGATCTGGAGCATGCCGGCCCGGTGCCGGGCCTCGAGCCGGATCGTCCCGGCCGGGGGCTTGCCCGCCGCCTCGCGGTCGGCCGGCAGTTCGATGCCGTGGTCGAGCGAGTTGCGGATCAGGTGCGAGAGCGGGGCCTCGAGCTTGTCGAGGATGTCGCGATCGACACCCGTCTGCTCGCCGCGGACCTCGAACTTCACCTGCTTGCCGAGCGTGCGGGCCACATCGCGGACGAGCCGGGGAAACCCGCGGATTCCGTCGGCAAGCGGCCGCATGCGGCTGACGATCACCTCGTGGTGCAGCCGGTTGGAGAGATCTTCATTGCGGCGGGCGAAGCTCTCGAAATCCTCGACGTGCCGCGTGAGTGCTGCGAGGCGTGACTCGGAGCGTTCGCGGATGGTGGTCAGCATCGCCGTGACCGTTCCGGGAACGGCGATGTCGCCCCCCTTGAGCTTTTCATCGAGAGCGGCAATGGCGTCGCAGATGTCGACTTCGGTGGAGCGGAGCTGCAGCAGCGAATCGACGAATGGTCGCAGCTGACGCGTCTCCACCAGGGATTCGCCGGCAAGCCCGACGAGCCGCGTCAGGCTGTCGGCGGAGACTCGGACGACGCGGTCGGCCTGCTCCGTTGAGCGCGGTGCCGCGGCGAGCGACTCCGCCGGCGGGGGTGCCTGCAGTGGGGCTAGCGGCTTTTGCGGGGCGGTGGAGGTCGCCGCCGAGCCGTCTGGCGGGGTCGAGGCCGTGCCTTCGGCGGCGGCCCCCGCCGGCTGGGCGGGCGTGGACTGGTCGGCGACCATCGTCGCGAGATCGCCGACGAGCCGCTCTGCACGGGCCGGCCAATCGCTCGCCGGGGAGAGGGCGTCGTCCGACTTGGCGATCGCCGACAGGAAGTCGATGCCCGCCAGGATCCGGTCGCCGTGCTCCGGCCTCACGCGGAAGCTTCCCTTCCCCGCGGCCACGAAGACATCTTCGAGCGCGTGGGCGACACGAACGGCGGGATCGAGTCCCACGATCCGGGCCGCGCCCTTGAGGGAGTGTGCGGCCCGCATCATCGACTCGACGGTCTCGGGCGAACGCTCCAGCTCCTCGATGGCCAGCACGCCCGCCGCGAGCACGGCCGTCTGGCTCTCCGCCTCCAGCCGAAACAGCTCGAGCATCGAGAATCCGCTCAGGTCGTCAGCCACGGCAGCCTCCGCTCATGACGACACCGCCTCGCGCAGCGCCTCGAAGAGGCGGACCTCGTCGAGGAGGGCGACCGTCCGCTCCTGCCACTCGAAGAGCGCCGACGAGCAGCGGGCCGAGGCCTGGCTCACCGTCGAGGGGACCGGCCGGAGATCGGCCCTACCGACGCGGTGCACGCCGGCGACCTCGTCGACGCCCACGACCCACCGCTCGGCCGCCGAACCCATGGCCCGCTCGAGCACGACCAGCCGGCCAGCGCCGTCCGCGGAGCTGCCGGCTGGCGCTGCTGCCGTCTGCGGGCCGCCGGGCAGCCCGAGCACCGCGTGGAGCGACACGCAGAGCTGCAGCTGGCCGCGGACGTTGACGATGCCTGCCAGGGCCGTCCCGGCCCGGTGCGGCACCGAATGAAGCGTGCGGGATGGCGTCACTTCCACGAGCGCCCCCGTCGGCAGCGACAGCCATTCATGATCGACGCGAAACACGAGCACGCTGGTATCCGCCACCTCCGCCGCCTCAGCCGGTTCTTCCAGGATCGCCTGCCAGGCGTCGAGATAGCCCTCCGGTGCAGGGCGGTCGAAGAACGACCGCGCCGCCTCCGCCAGCACGGGGCAGTTGCGGCAGTGGACGAAGGCCTGCAACTCGGGGCAGCTGCGGTCGCCGGCCACTCCGATCAACCTCCAGCACTCTGGCATCGGTGCGATCACGGCCGGCGCGTCGTGGCGTGTGCGGTCGATCATGACGGCGCCTTTCTGGCGAACACGCGAGCGGCCGACTGGCGGTAGGTCTCGGCCATGCGGGCGTCACCTCGTTGCCGGGCGAGGAGGGCGAGGGCGAGCAGGGCCTCCTCGTGGGCGGCGTCGAGGTAGAGGGTCTTGTGGAGGCAGCCCTCTGCGCGATCGAGGTCGCCGAGCGACTGGTGCAGCATGCCCATCAGGAAGAACAACTCCGGCGATGGGGGCAGTGCTGCACGGTGTCGCTCGCAGAGTTCGAGGGCTTCGAGGTGCCGCCGGGCGTTGGCCAGTGCACCGGCCTGCTCGAGCACGTCGCGGAGCGTCGGCGGCTGCTCGATCGGACGCCCCGGGGCGGATGGGGCTGGTGCGAATGCCGGGGGCGTGATCGCGGGCGGTGCCGCCGGTCGTGCCGGCACGGCAGGCTTCGCGGGGCGCACCGGGAGCGTGGTCGCCCGGGCGTCTGTCGGGACGGGCGCGGGATGGAGGTGGACGCCACGGCGAAGCGCGAACAGGGATGCCGCACCGGCGGGGATCCAGTCGCCCCTGAGGATCGGTGGCTCGGCTGCGCCGAGCACGAGGATGCCATCGGCCCGGAGGAGACGGTCGAGGGTCTGCTCCATCCGTCCCCGGGCCTCCGTGGTGAGGTAGATCAACAGGTTGCGGCAGAAGACGACGTCGTACGGGCCGCGATCGGCCATCGACCGGTCGTCCAGCAGGTTTGCCCACGCGAACTGCACGCAGCCGCGGACCCGGTCGTCGAGCACGGCCGTCGAGCCCTCGGTGCGGAACCAGCGGTCGCGAAACGAGCAGTCGGCGTTGCGGAAGGCGTTGGCGGAGTACCGTCCGCGGTGGGCCCGCTCGAGGGCGGCCCGGCTCACGTCGACGGCGTCGATGACGAACTGCGCCGGCTGCAGGCCGGCGTCGAGCAGTGCCATCGCGACGGAGTAAGGCTCTTCTCCCGATGCGCACGGCGCACAGAGGATCCGCACCGGCGACCGCCCGGGAAGCGGCGCGAGCGTGACGGCGACGTCAGCCACGAAGTCGAAGACCTGCCGGTCGCGAAAGAACCAGCTCTCCGCGACGATCACGTCCTCGACCAGCCGATCCCGCTCCGCTGCATCCGACCGCACGGCGGCAGCGTACGCCTCGGGGTCGGTGATTCCCCGTGCGTCCATGCGGCCCCGGATCGCGCGGGCGAGCGCCGGGGTGCCGATCGTGGCGGCATCCAGGCCGATCCATTCCCGCAGCAGGTTGACAGCGGCCTCGACGTTCATGTGGGCACCGTCGGGCTGGAGGGAAACATCCCGGAGGCTACGTCGGGGGGGAGGAGTTTCTCCACCTCGAGCAGCTGGATCGTGCGGCCCCCGATGCGGAGGATGCGACCGAGAAACGGGGCGTCGTGAAACTCGAGGGACGGCAGCGACGCGTCGGCCTCCTCAGCCGAGCAGACCGAGATCACGTTCTCCGCGACGAGGCCGAGGTGCTGCGACTCGCGAGCCGGAGCGGCGTATTCGACGACGATGACCCGGGTGCTCAGCCGCTCCTGGATTCGTCCCACCGCCAGCCGGAGGGCCAGATCCACCAGCGGCACGAGCCGGCCGCGGTAGGTGAAGATTCCGCGGACGTACTCGGGGGCGTGCGGGATCCGCCGCGCCGGCACGAGGGGCAAGACCTCGATCACCCGCCGCGATTCGATCGCGTACGTCTGCTGGGCGACGGTGAAGGTGAGGAGTTGCAAGGTGGGGTGATGGTCAGATGGTGAAGCGGGAGACCTCCTCCTTCAGATCACCGACGGCTTCGCGGAGGTGGACCGTGGCGCCGTTGAAGTCGTTGAGCGACGAGGCGGTGCGGGCCGCGCCCTCGGCGAGGCGGATCATCGCCTCGCGGATCTGCTCGGCCCCCTGCGACTGGGCTCGCATGCCCTCGGTCACCTGGCCGAATCGGCCGGAGATGCCCTGCACGGCAGTGATGATCTCGGTGAGCTTCGCCGAGACGTCGCCAATCTCGCGGACGCCGGTCCGCACCTGTTCGGCGAACTTGTCCATCTCCATCACGCCGGCCGAGACGCTGTACTGCATCTCCTTGACCATCCGCTCGATATCGAGCGACGCGACCGCCGTCTGGTCGGCGAGCCGGCGAATCTCGCGGGCCACCACCAGGAACCCAAGCCCGTATTCACCCGCCTTCTCGGCCTCGATCGCGGCATTGATCGACAGCAGGTTGGTCTGGTCGGCCACCTTGGTGATGGTGGTCACGGCGAGGTTGATGTTGGCGGCCCGCTCGCTGATCACGGCGAGCTTCGAGCCGAACGACGTGGTGCTCTCGGCCAGTTGCCGCATGGTGCCGTCCATGCCTGCGAGGCCCACGCGGCCGTCGGCGGCCATCCTGCCGGTGTGGCCGGCCATGTCGTTGACCTCGGTCATGGTCCGGAGCAGTTCCTGGCTCGTCACCGAGATCTCCTTGACGGCGGCCACCGCCTGGCTCGTCGAAGCGCCGTAGTCGGCGATCACCTGCTGCTGCTCGCTGGCCGTCGCCTGGATCGCAGTCGCCGTGGAGATCAGGGCGACGGAGGAGTGCTGGATCCGCCCGATCAGACCACGGAGGTCGTTGGTCATGGTCTGGATGGCGCCGAGGAGCGCGCCCGTCTCGTCGTCCGCCGTGTCGCCGACATCTGCCCGCAGGTCGCCACCGGCCACCTGATTCGCCACCGCCACCGCGGTGCGGATCGGGGTCGAGATCGACCGGGCCACCGCCAGGGCCGCCGCGGTCACGCCGAGGATGGTGGCCAGCGAAAGGCCGATCACCGCGAGCCGTTGGAAACGCACCAGACCGTAGGCTTCGTCGGCGTCCTGCTTGACCACCAGGCCCCAGCGAAAGCTCGGCACGTAGCACCAGGCCGCCGCCACGTCCTTGCCGCGATAGTCGATCGCCGCGCCGTAGCCGCGATCGCCGGTGGCCGCCTTCTGGGTCGCCGTGGCCTGTGCCGAGGCCAGCGGAATCTTCATGCGAAAGGCCGCGTTGGTCGCGTGCCGCAGCGGGGTGGTGATCATCACGGCGTTGCCAGACAGTTCGCCAGTGACGATTTCGCCGGTGTCACCCAGCCCAGTCAGGTCGGAGAGGATCTTCCAGATCCGTTGGGGACCGATGCCCAGCGCGAGCACGCCCGTCACCCGGCCCTTGTCGAACACCGGACACGTGACGAACGCCAGGGGGTCGGCCGACTTTCCATAGGCTTGGAATCCGCAGAGATCCGACTGCAGGAGCGTGCGAGCGCGGTCGAAGCCGATGGCGAGTTCCGACGAGGCCAGCGCCCCGCCCGTCACGGATGATCCGCAGGGGACCGACTCGGCGAGCGAGAAGATCACGCGTCCCTCGAGGTCGATCAGCAGCAGGTCGGCATAGTCGAACGCCTTCGCCACGTAGAGAAAGTAGTCACGGAGGCCGGCCCCGGCCTGGTGAAGATCGCCACCCGCGGCGGCGACCTCCGTGAGGTCGCTGACGGCGGCGGTGAACGTGGGGCCGCGGGCGAAGGCGGCGCAGTCGCGGACCCGCTCTGCGGCATAGGCTTCGAGCTCGTTGGCCTTGCCCGCGGCGATCTGCACGAGGTTGTCGCGGACGGCCTTCTGGAGCGCCGAGGCCGCGATCCGCGCCGTGATCGCGGTGAGGATCGCGCATGGGATGAGGGCGATCACCAAAAACCAGAACAGCAGCCGCCCAGCGATCGACCGCCGCAGAACGCTTCCGCCTTCGTTCGTCGTCATGGAGTCGCCCCCCGCGCCGCTGCGCCGACCGGCTTGCCCCACTGGCCACCCCACGACCGTTGCAGGTCACTCACGAACGCCTCCCACTCCGGTCGGGAACGGGAGATCGGGAAGGGCACCGGACGGACGGCCGTGCGGCTCTGCCAGCGGATGTCGAACTGGCCGTCGCTGCGAATCTGGCCGATGAACACGGGCCGCCAGGTGTGCTGCGTGTCGGGATCGACGGCGATGATCCCTTCGGGGGCATTCAGGCTCTGATGCCGCATGGCATTGCGGACGGGGCGGACGTCGGGCGTCTCCGCCTCGCGGACGGCCTGCGCCCAAAGCATCACGCTGTTGTAGGCGGCCACGATGACGTCGGAGGTCGTGCGATCCGCGCCGTAGCGGGCCTTGAAGGCCCGCACGAACGCCAGATTTTCGGGCCGGTCGATGCTTTGGAAGTAGTTCCAGGCGGCGTAGTTGCCGGCCATGTCGGCGGCCTGCTGCCGCAGTTCGTGCTCGCCCACCGCGAACGTCACGATCGGCGTCGTCTCGGGCGCCATGCCGGCGGCACGCACCGCCCTGGCGAATGGCAGGGCCGAATCTCCCACCACCGTGCTGAGGATCACATCGGGCTTCGTGGCCGCGATCCGCGACACCAGTTCGTCCACGTCGGTGCTGCCGAAGTCGAGGTACGCCTCGCCGACGAGTTCCGCGTCGAGTCCCTTGATCTGGTCGGCGATGATGGCATTGACGCAGTGCGGCCAGATGTAGTCGGAACCCGCCAGGAAGAACCGTCGCGCCCGAAGCGTGTCGTGACACCACTGGACCGCCGGGGTGATCTGCTGGTTGGGTGCGGCCCCCGTGTAGACGATGTTCGGTGACTGCTCCAGTCCCTCGTAGGCCATCGGGTAGACGAGGAGATGATCGTGGGCCTCGACGACCGGCAGCACGTTCTTCCGTGAGGCGCTGGTCCAACAGCCGAAGATCACGTGCACGTGCTGCTCGCGGATCAGTTCCTCGGCCCGCAGGGCGAACGTCGGCCAGTTCGATTCACCGTCGGCGATCACCGCCTTGACCGGTCGCCCCAGCAGGCCTCCGCGGCGGTTGATCTCCTCGATGGCCAGCAGTTCCGCGTCGATCATCGACCGCTCGCTGACCGCCATCGCCCCGGTCTGCGAATGAAGCAGGCCGACGAGGATCGGCCGCCGGTTGACGAGGAAACGGTCCAGCAACAGCCAGGCCAGCGCAACAGCGGCCAGGCACGCGATGATGGCGAGCCAGCGGACGAGGTGGCGGGACGCTGTGGTGGACGGCATGATGCGCTGTGGCGAAAGGGAGGACCGCGGATGGCCCGCGGACCTCCTGCAATCTTTGTCCATCTTTCCCGACCGGGCGACACGCGGGCCAGAAAACCGTGTTTGTCCCGAGTTTCAGCCTCGTTTTCGCGACGCGTCCCGACGGTGCAACCCTCAGAACCCGCCCAGGTTGACGTTTCGACGGTGGAGTTGCTGGCCCGTCCATCACCAATGGGGTATAGAAACAGTGTTGCAAGGCGCGGTGGTCGCCCTGCCGATCGCCACGCCCCCTTCGCCCCTGGTTCGACGATGTCGGACATCCCCATGGAGACGGTCGCCAGCACGTCGCCAGGGAACGACGCCATCCAGCGGATCGTCGGGGTATCTCCGTGGGCCGAGCAGGTTCGACGGTCGATCGAACTGGTGGCGGTGCACCAGTCGAGCGTGCTGATCCTCGGCCCCAGCGGGACGGGCAAGGAGTTGATCGCGCGGGCCATTCACGCCTGCAGCATGCGGTCGAAAAAGGCCTTCATTCCTGTCGACTGCGCGGTGACGACGGGCACGCTGTTTGCCAGCCACATGTTCGGGCACGTGAAGGGGTCGTTCACCGGCGCCACGTCGTCGACCCTGGGCTGCTTTCGTGCGGCCGACTCGGGCACCATCTTCCTCGACGAAATCGGGGAGATGGAACTCGAACTGCAGGCGAAACTGCTACGGGTTCTGCAGCAGCGGGTGGTCGTGCCCGTGGGCAGCCACGCCGAACTCCCGGTCGATGTGCGGGTGCTGGCGGCCACCAACCGCGACCTTGCGTCCGAGGTGCAGGCCGGCCGCTTTCGCGAGGATCTCTTCTACCGGCTCAACACGATCGAGCTGGCCGTGCCGGCG
>JBBAVQ010000007.1:0-21133 GCA_040397625.1 Pirellulales bacterium
GAGGGGCGGCGTCCGGTGTGGTTTGCCCGCGGCCTCACGGCCGGTCGGCTTTCACGCGCTACGCACCCGGCTCAGCAGATCCGCGGCAGCTGCTCGCCGAGGGGCATCGGGATGACCCGCGTGCCGCCGATCGCGGTTCGCATCACCACCATGCGGGGATGGTCCTCGACCACGCGGCCGATCGCCACGGCGTCGCGGCCGTATTCATGGGCCCGCATTGCGGCCAACACGGGATCAGCCGCGTCGGCCGGGACGATGGCAAGAAGCTTGCCTTCGTTCGCCACCTGAAGGGTGTCTAGCCCGAGGATTTCGCAGGCCGCGGCCACGACGGGCCGCACCGGGATCGCCTGCTCGTTGATCTCGATGCCCAGGCCCGCGAGGGTTGCGATCTCGTTGAGGCTCGTGGCCGCACCGCCGCGGGTGGGATCGCGGAGCATGCGGATCGCGGGGCAGACGGCAAGCATCGCCGCCACCAGACCGTGCAGCGCCGCGGAGTCGCTCGTGATCTCGGCCTCGAAGTCGAGTCCTTCGCGGACACTCATGATCGCCATCCCGTGATCACCGAGCGTGCCGCTGGCGATCACGACGTCACCGTCGCGGATCGGTTCTGCGCCGAGCTGGAGCCCCGGCGGCACGATGCCGATGCCAGCCGTGTTGATGTACACGCCGTCCCCGTGCCCCCGCTCCACCACCTTCGTGTCGCCGGCCACGATCCGCACGCCGGCCGCCGCGGCCGCCCGGGCCATCTGCCGGGCGATTTCCGCAAGATTGCCGATCGAAAACCCCTCTTCGACGATGAAGCCCGCCGTCAGCGAGTGGGGGCGGGCGCCGCTCATGGCGAGGTCGTTCACCGTGCCGTTGACGGCAAGGTCGCCGATCGAGCCGCCGGGAAAGAAGAGCGGCCGGACCACGTAGGAATCGGTGGAGATGGCGAGCTGCCCGCCGCCGGCGAACTCAGCGGCGATGTCGAGCACCGTCGAGTCGCCGAGGCGGGCGAGCAGGGGATTCGAGAAAGCGGGCAGGAAGACGTGTTCGATGAGGTCTCGCGAGAGCGCTCCTCCGCCGCCGTGGCCCATGACCACGTGCGGATAGTCTCGCAGCGGCGCCGGGCAGGAAAACGTGCTGAAATCGCGGGTAGACACGGATCGCACTGCGAGTGAGTCGAGGTACCGGCTCAACGCCGGCCAGGTGCATCGTACACACCGCCTGATTGCGCCTCTCGGTCATGGCGTCGGCCGAAGAGGGCGGCCTTTTCGCCGGAGGGCGGCCTTTTCGCCGGAGGGACGGCCTTACGCCGGAGGGACGGCCTCATATGGGTCACACGTGATCCTGAGGCGCTCGCAAGGCTTTGGGCCTCTCGTGCCCGTCGCGGCCTCTCGTAGCACAGGTTTTCAACCTGTGTCTCTTCCGAGGGCACACTGGGCTCCCATGGCACTCCGAAAGCCGGATCGGACACACGCGTAGACGCCGGGCTGATTCGCGGGCGCTGGCGGAGGCATTTGTTTCCGGAGGCTGAATCGGAGACAACTCATCTCAGCCGAAGAGCGGCGGGCTGGTCGCCTGCCCCGAAAGTACCTGCGAGGAGGTGGTCGATGCGATTCCCGAAGTCCACTGCGGTTGGAATCAGAGTGTTCGCTGCTGCACTTGGTGGTACCCTGCTCCTCGCTCCAGTCCATGTCTTTGCACGGCCGGGTGGCGGTGGTGGCGGGCGGCCAGGTCCCGAACCGGTCGCGGGCGGCCGCGGTGGACCTGCGCCTGCGACGAGACCGGCCCCTGGCCACACCGAGCCTGGCCACACCGAGCCTGGCCACACCGAGCCTGGCCGCGTGGAATCTGGCCGCGTGGAATCTGGCCGCGTGGATCCGGGTCGTACGAGTGACGGTGGAGCAGCGAACCGGCCGGCCGCCGGCACTCGCGACGTTGACACCTTTCTCAACACCAAGCCGGCGACTGGGGCCGCCGCGAAGTCGGCGGCCGATCCGGCCGCGGCCAAGAGTCGTGCCGAGGCGGCCCAGAGTTCGTTTCAGACCGCCATGGAGGGCCGCACGCAGCCCTTTACGCCGGCCTGGTACGGCGAGCACCCCGACGCGTGGCAGTACACGCACCCGCACGCGGATTTGTGGGCAGTGGCGGGCGTTGCGAGCCTCTCCAGCTGGCTCGGCTACCCGGCGACGGCCGCTGGCACCACCACGACTGCCGTCGCCGCGACCGCTTCGAGCAGCACGGCGGCCGTCACAGCCAATGGCACCACGACTGCCGCGGCGGCGTCTGCCACGGCCGATGCTGGTGCCGCCAGCGGGTCGCCGCCATCCGACCTCGAGTGGATGTCGCTGGGCGTCTACGCGACGGGCCCCAAGGACGCCGCCCCGGCCCACGTCTACCAGCAACTCGCCGTAAGCAAGCAGGGCGAACTGAAGGGCAACTACTACGACTCGATCACCGACGCCACGCAGCCCGTGAGCGGCTCGATCGATCGGGAGACTCGCAAGGCGACCTGGAAGGTGGGCGGGAAGGGGGGAGCGACGTTCGAGACCACGCTCGACGCCCTCACGAAGACGCCGAGCAGCGTGACGATGAATAGCGGCGGCGCCGCGCACGAGTGGGAACTCGTGCAGGTGCAGAAGCCGAACGACAAGCCCGCCGCGCGCTGACGGGGTGGCCAGCGGCGCCTGATCGCGGGCCAAATGTCCGTCCGGCCTCGCCTCCGGCCGAGGCGGGAAAACAGCACCGCTCGTCGATTTTTTGACTTTGGCTCCTGAGCGCTTAGGGTTCGCCACTCTCGCATGACCGCGAACCTCGTGAGGGGATGTTCATCGGCAGGCCGCCAGACCCACTGGTTGCAGCCCGATGATCTCTCCAACTCTTTTCGCACTCGCCCCGGGCCCGGTCGGTCGCCGCTTCGCAAGCGGTCGCCGGGGCTTCACGCTGGTTGAACTGCTTGCGGTGATCGCGATCATCGGCACGCTGATCGGCCTCCTCCTGCCGGCGGTGCAACGCACGCGGGAACTGTCACGCAAGACACAGTGCGGGAGCAACATCCGCCAAACCGCCCTCGGCGTCTGCGGGTACGAATCGGCCCGCCGACGTTTTCCCGCCGGCTACGACCTTCAGCCACGCGGCACCGCGTTGCCCAGCGGCACCGAACACGCCTGGTCTTCCTTCATCCTGCCGTACATCGAGCATGCGGGCAGTTCAGCCCGGATCGACTACACAAAATCATGGAACGCCCCTGGCGGCAACGATCTCGCCGGCCGTCAGGCGGTGGCGACGTACGTCTGTCCCAGTGGCATCGTTGCGTCGGTGGGCAAAGCCGACTACGCCGGCATCTCCGGTTCCTGGATTGTCTCAGCGGGCGTGCCGTTTCTTGGGGCGGCGGGGCTCTCCAACGGCATGCTGTTCGCCGACGACGGCGAGCATCGGCCCGTTGCCGCGGCAGACGCGACGGATGGCCTGAGCCACACCCTGCTCGTGGCCGAGGCCGTCGATCGTGGAAACGCGACCGCGCCGAACGACGATCCGGACGCCACCGGCCGCTGGGCCCGCATCAACTGCTTCGCCCAGAGTGCGGCGTTTGTCAACGCCCTCGGCAGTGACATCACCAGCCATCACCTGGGCGGGGCCCAGGCGGCCTGCGGCGATGGCCGTGTGCTGTTTCTCGGCGAATCGATCGATCCGGCGGTTCTCTCGGCACTCTGCACCCGAAACGGCGGCGAGGCCGACGCCTCGTCGCCGGACGGATGACGAGCCGATCGACGCGCCCGGCTACGGGCGGCCGCGTGGTGCGGTCGCTCGCGTGATGGACCGCGGTGAGTTCGGTCGGACACGAAGCTGTTTTGTGTCTGGTTGTTTTCTGGGTTCTTTCACCGAAGGAGTCACTCCATGATTCGTAGGCATATTCTTCCGGCTCTCGCCCTCGTGGCGTTGGCCACCCTCTTGGCCGCTCCGGCTCAGGCCGGCGGCACGTCCGGCGCGGTCGGCGTCAAGAAGACGGCCAACGTCAAGATCCAGAACGTGGGATCGACGAACACCTACGTCGTGATCATCCCGCAGGGGTTCGCCCCGCCTGTCACCGTGAGCGACGCCAAGCGGCTTGGCGCGATTCTGCGGCCGGCCAACAGTGGGGCGATCTTTTACCCGGTTCCATCGGGCAACGGCCTGATCGCCGTCATCGATGCGGCGGATGTGCCGAAGTCGGGGGTCTTGCCGCCGCCCGATGACACGGTGGGCTACTCCGTCGGTAAGGGCAAGATCGCCTACGCCAAGATTACGACGGGCCCGAACGTGAACATCGTTCCGAAGTACTAGCCGGCAGAGGAAAAAGTCTCCCATGACCTTTTCCCACGTGATCGGCCGGTGGAAGCGCCCGGGGCTTCCACCGGCCGACGATGGGCGCCGCAGCAGAGCGGGAGTATCAGCACGATACTGGGCCATCCCCCTGCGCATTGACTCTCGCGCGCTGCAGAATGCCCCGACCGCGCCGTTGGCGGCTGTGTCGATCGCCACATTCGTCGCCGCGCCGTGGATCGATCAACGGCTGGTCTGGTGCGAGTGGGTCGGCGTGGCCGCCGCGTTGCTGATGGTCGGCCGCATCCGCGGCTGGTGGGGCGAACTCTGGACGCTTCTTGCCGCCGCTGCGGCACTCGGGATCGCCTTCCACTGGGCGCCGGAGGTGTTGGCCTACGCCATGAACGCAGAGCCACATGTCGGCCTGCTCGCCACAGCCCCGATCGTTCTCTGGGACGCCGTCCGCCTTGCCCTCCCCTTCTGGTTCGCGTCGCGGATCGTGGCCGATCCGCTGCGGGCCTGGCTGCCCGCCGCCCTGCTGGCAACGGCCCTCGAGGCTTTCATGCCGGCGGTGTTTCCCTGGAAGCTTGGCTATGCACAGATCGCATGGCCGGTGGTCGTGCAATCGGCGGATCTCTTTGGCCCGGAAGTCACCACGTTCGTTCTCTACGCCCACGCTGGAATGCTCGCGTGGCTCATCCATGCGATGTCGTGGGTCGCGGAGTCTGGTGGTCGGCATGGCTGGTCGGGGCTGGCCGTGCCACGCGCGAGCCTGTGTGCGCTGGCCGTCTGCCTCCTCAACCTCGCCTATGGCCTCGTGGCCATGGCCTCCTGGAGCGGGGAGATCGAGTCTGCACCAACGCTCACGGTCCGCCTGGTGCAGGCGAATGCGGACGACGAGGACGGAGTCGATGCCCTGCGGGCCATCACGAGGCAGGAAACCCGTGCAGCCTGTGGCACGCCAGGCCTCGTCTGCTGGCCCGAGTGCAGTGGTGGCTCCTACGACGCACGCCTCGATTCGCTCGCCGATCCCGACCGCGTCGCGGACCTGTCGCGCCCGCCCCACAAGGGCATGCGGCCGCTGGAGGCACCCGCCTGTCCGCTGCTCTTCGGCGGCAAGATCTACACGGGACACCCCGAGAAGCCGCATGCGATCTACCAGTCGGCAATTCTGATCGACGCTTCCGAGAGCATCCTCGGCTGCTACCACAAGCGGCACCTGATGCCGTTCGGCGAGTACGTGCCGGGAACCGATATCTATCCCGACCTCCGACTTCACTTCTCCATGCAGGACGAGTTCAAGGCCGGCACTGATGCCCGTGTGCTCACCTGGGATGAGGGGCCGCGGCTGGGCGTCATGCTCTGCTACGAGGACATGATCCCCGGTGCTGCCCGGTCGTTGGTCCATGAGTCGGCGAACGTGCTGGTGTCACTGATCAACGGCTCGGCGTTCACGGCGCCGCTAACGCTGGCCCAGCATCGCCTGCTCTCGCAACTGCGGGCCGTCGAATGCCGCCGCAGCCTCGTGCGGTGCGCCGCCACCGGTGAAACGTGCGTGATCTCGCCGACGGGAGAGGTGATGGGGTCGCTGCCTCTCCACGCCCGAGACGCCCTCATCGCCGACGTGCCGCTCCTGGAAACGATCACGCTCGCCAGCCGTGTCGGGCCGGCGTTTCCACTCGCATGCGGCGCTGCTGCGGCGGCCCTCGCCTTCCTCAGTCGACGAGCGTTTCGTTGAGGAGTGCGCAGCCCGCGAAGGGCGGAGCCCGCAGCGAGCGTCCGGCGACGGGCACGGGCAGCCCCGAGCTTCGTGAACGCCTTGGCATCAAGTGCAACGCACATGCGCCGCATGACTGCCATCAACTGAAACGGCCGAAGTGGTAGTAGGCGGCACAGGCGCCTTCGCTCGAGACCATGGTCGCGCCCAAGGGCGTCCGCGGCGTGCACTCCTTGCCGAAGGCGGGGCACTGGTTGGGCTTGAGCGTGCCCCGCAAGACTTCACCGCTCTTGCAGAGCGGCGACTCCGCGGCCGTCACGTCGGTGACCGCGAAGCGGATCTCGGCGTCGAACTCACGATAGGCATCGGCCAGCCGCCAGCCGCTCGCCGGGATCACGCCGATCCCCCGCCAAACGCGGTCCACAGGCTCAAACACCTCCGCCAGCACCGCCTGGGCCGCCTCGTTGCCCCGCTCCGTGACGACGCGGGCGTAGGCGTTCTCCAGCTCGTGACGGCCGTGCTCGAGCTGCAGCACCGTGCGCCGGATCCCCTCCAGGAGGTCGAGCGGCTCAAATCCCGTCACCACGATCGGCACACGGAACTGCTCGGCGAGCGGCGGATACTGCCAGGTGCCCATCACGCTGCAGACGTGGCCCGCGGCGAGGAAGGCGTTTACGCGATTGCCCGGCGACCGCATGATCGCCTCGATCGCCGGCGGCACGAGCACGTGCGAGACGAGCATCGAGAAGTTTTTCAGGCCCTGCTGGCAGGCGAGTTTTACGGCCATCGCGTTGGCCGGGGCCGTCGTCTCAAAGCCGATGGCGAGGAACACGACCTCGCGGTCGGGATTGGCGTGCGCGAGCTTCACGGCGTCGAGCGGCGAGTAGACGACGCGGACGTCGCCTCCGGCCGCCTTCACGGAAAACAGGTTGGCTCGCGATCCCGGCACGCGGAGCATGTCGCCAAACGAGCAGAAGATCACGCCCGGCTTCGCTGCGATGGCGAGCGCCCGGTCGATCGTCTCCAGCGGCGTCACGCAGACCGGGCAGCCCGGACCATGGATCAGCTCGACCTCCGCGGGGAGGAGCTGGTCCACACCGTTTCGGATGATCGAGTGAGTCTGTCCGCCGCAGACCTCCATGATCGCCCAGGGCCGCGTGGCCAACCGCTGGATCTCGGCCGCGAGTCGCTTCGCCGTGTCCGCGTCGCGGTATTCGGCGAGGTGCTTCATCTCGCCGGCTCGCCGGCGGCCTCGTCGTCGCGCAGTTCGGCCAGTCCCTCCGCCAGCAGCCCGAGTTGCTCGAAGGTCGCGAGCGTGGCCAGGGCCGAGGCCTCGTCGATCTTCGAGATCGCGAAGCCCACGTGGACGATCGTGTAGTCGCCCACGGCGATGTCGGGCAGGTAGGCGAGGCAGACGTCCTTGACGACGCCGCCGAAGTTGACCCGGCCCATCCGCGTGCCGTGCTCGTCGCGGATCGATTCGACGACTCCCGGAATGGCCAGGCACATCAGCCACCTCCTCGCTGCCAGCGCATCACGCGATTGTTACCCGTGTCGTCCACGTGCAGCCGGCCCGCGACGACGGCGAGTCCAGAAGGCGAGTAGAGCGAATCTGCTGCGGGGCCGCCGCCGCGATGACGCTCCACCGCCGCAAGCGTCGGCTGGCCCAGGCACCAGTCGGGAGGCGCGTCGCTCGTTGTGGGCACGCGATCCCAGCCGAGGATGCGATGGTGCCAGCCATCGGCGACGATGCGGTTTCCACCAGCCACGATGGTCATGACGGCTTCACCCAGACGACTCCGGCAGTCACTCGCAGCGGAAACGGCTCCAGCCGGCACTGGGGGGCCGAGAGGCATTCGCCGGTGTCGGCATCGAAGCGGAAGCCGTGCCACGGGCAGGTGATCGTGCCCGCCTCGACGTCGCACATGCCCCGCTCCAGCGGCAGGCCGACGTGGCCGCAGGCGTTGCGAAAGGCCCGAAGCTCGTCTTTCCAGCGGAGCACGAGGATCTTGGCCCCGGCTCCTTCGAACGCGATCGGTTTTTCGGCCGTGACCTCGTCGGCCTGCGGGCCAGAGCACCAGCCGCTGGTGTCGTCCGGGGTGGGCTCCGGTGTAGGGCTCACCTCGTGCATCATGTCGCCAAAGGTTGTCGGCGAGATGCGTCGCACGCCCACTGGCGGCGGCCGAGGGAGAGGTGTCGCGTCGAAGGCCTCCGCCGGTTGCGGGCCGAGTTTCGCCAGCAAGAGGTCAGCGAGCCGGTCCACCGCCTTGTCCACCGCCGGTGAAAGCCCTTCGCCGATCTCGTATCGCTCCCCCTCGATGAGATAGGCCGTGACCGTCTCGGGATATTCGTCCTTGAGCAGCCAGTGGCCGAAGGCGATCGCGTGATCCCAGCGGAAGGCGTGGAGGTTGATGCCGGTGAGCGGAGGAAGATTTTCCACCTCGTGGCCCGCCACCTCGAAGATGGTGCCTGGCTTGCTGCCCGACGAGCAGGCGTCGACGAGGATCACCCGCGGCACGCCCCGCATCTGGAAGGCCACGTCCATGCCTGCGGTGCCGCCGTCGGTGCATCGCACGCCGTCGGGCAGGCCACGATCCCCCATCCGTCGCACGAGCACCGGGCCGGCGGCATCGTCACCGCGGAGCAGGTTGCCGCAGCCGATCACGAGCGCCTTCAAGGCATACCCCATTTCGCTGATGTGGCACCTCGTCAGGAACCGGATCGTCCACCGCGTGTGAGGTCATTCAGTGTATGCCTGCGAGGTTTGCTGCGGAAAGTGCCTGGCGCGAGAGCCGACCGGGAGGAAGCCGCGGGCGCGGCATGGTGGACGCTACGTCTGGTGGCGGTTCACCCCACGCCTCACGGCGCTCTGGGCTTGGACGGCAGCAGCATAAACCCGTGGACGGTTCGTACTAGACTTCACGCCCTCGGCAGCGAATCATTTCCGCAGGTCGCCTGGCGAGAAGTGCCTGCCTCTGGGTCTGTCGCTACGTTTGGGGCTTCATTGTGCACGAACTTTCGATCGCAAGCCGGGTCGTCGAACTCGTAGGTGATCAGGCCTGCGAGGCCGGAGGCGGGCGGGTGACCGCCGTCACGTTGAAAATCGGAGCGCTGTCGTGCGTGCACGAAGAAGCCCTGCGGTTCAGTTTCAACCTCGTCCGGGACGGGACACCTCTCGCCGACGCCGAACTCCGGATCGTGGCCGTACCGGTCGTGATCTGGTGCGCGGCCTGCGGACGGGAGGTCACGCTCCCCGGGATTCAGAAGTTCGAATGCCCCGAATGCGGCACTCCAAGCGGCGACATCCGGGCGGGTCGGGAACTCGATCTCGAATCGATCGAGTTGGTGGATGACGTGGCGACCACATAGAGCGTATTCTGAGCCGATCCAGTTCCTTGTTGAAGAGCGGGAACGACTCCGGCGGAACGACACACTCGAGAAGGGCTGACGCCCCGCCCGGAGAACACCAGCGTGATCGAGCCCCGGATCCTCGAGGTCCGCACCAAGATCCTGAAGAAGAACGACGAACTTGCCCGCGAGATGCGGGAACGGTTCGTGCGGGCTGGCGTGCTCGTGGTGAACATGGTGTCGAGCCCCGGCACCGGCAAGACGGCGTTCCTGAAGCAGACGCTGGCCAGGCTCGTGGCCCGCGGCGAGCCCTGCGCGGCGGTGGTGGGTGATCTCGAGACCGACAACGACGCCCGGCGGCTGGCCGAAAGCGGGGCCCCCGCCCGGCAGATCATGACCCACGGCCTCTGTCATCTCGAGGCCGACATGGTGGAGAAGCACCTCGAGGGCTGGGACCTCGCCGCGCTCCGCTACCTTTTCATCGAGAACGTCGGCAACCTCGTCTGCCCCACGAGTTGGGACCTCGGCGAGTCGGTCCGCCTCGCGCTGCTCTCGGTGACGGAGGGCGAGGACAAGCCGCTGAAGTATCCCGGCCTCTTCAATACGGCCGACGTGGCCGCGATCACGAAGATCGACCTCGCGGAGGCCTGCGAATTCGACCGCGCGAGGGCTCTGGCCAACATCGAGGCGGTGCGGCCTGGAATGCGGGTGTTCGAGGCCTCATCCAAGACAGGCGCAGGGCTCGACGAGTGGCTCGCGTATCTCGCCGAGCGGCGGCGGGCGATTGCAGGCGCCGCGAGGCCGGCAGACGGTAGGGAGTGAGCCGGCGGGGTCGCGGTCTTCAGGCGGCGTGGCGGTCGCTGGCCCCGACCGCCGACCCACCGAGAGCCAGCCGCTGGATCTGGAGGGCCAGTTCGTTGACAAGCACCTGCAACTCCCGCGCCTTCCCCTCGGCAGCCCGCTTCTCCCGGTCGAGCTCCGCGACGCGGGCCGCGACTTCGCCGGCGAGTCGGGCTTCGGCGACTGCGCGGGCCTGATTGGTGGTGGCGGCGGCTCGCGACCATTCCACGATGGCGTGCTCGGCCAGGGTCGCCATATCGCATGGCGTCGGCACGTCCGAGGTCGAATCGTCGAAGCCGGCGAGCCGTCGCATCTCGGCGTACAGCGCCATTGCCTCGGGCTGAAACGCTGCCACGATGTCTTGCCTCAGACTGCCATCATCCCGCTGGAGCAGCGGCTCCTCGAACCGCGCGGGTGGCTCGCCGACCGGCACTCCGAGGTGCTCCCGAACCTCGGCGAACACGGCGGCCGGATTCGCCGCCACCTGGGTCACTTCCTTCAAGACGCACTTCGATCGATTTGCCAGGAAGAAATTGACGATGCTGCGGTTGTAGTGGTACCAGACCCGCACGGCGAACGCCGGATGCCGGACGAAGATCGGGTCACCGCGGCGGAACAGCGAGTCGGCGACCTCCCAGGGACTGCGAAACACAAAGACGTACACCGCCTCGGGCAGCAGGCTCTGCCAGAAGTCGAGAAACAGAGTGGTTCGCGGATCCTTCCATCCCCAGGGCGTTTGAGATGCGGCTTTGCCGGCGATCACGCGTGCGGCATCGTCGCGCATGGCCGGGGGCACGAGCAGTTCGTCGGCGCAGGCGAAGCCCTCCGGCCCGACTCCGTTGGCCTCGAGCGCGCGGGCGTGGAACTCGTAGAAGTCGAGGTCTTCCCAGTGGCCGCGGTCGTTGCCTCGGGAGGCGCCCATCAGCCGGGAGCCGACGTTCACGCCGGCACCCGCGCACAGCGAGGCCAGGAGCGACGTGCCGGACCGGTGCATGCCGGTGATCACCAGCGGACGAGCTTCTTCCACGGCAGGCAGCAGTGTCGTCATGCGGCCTCCTCCTGCACGAAGGCGTTGCGGCAGTGAAGTTCGTATCCGGTCGGGCGTCTTGCGAGCGCCTGCACGTCGAACTCCGCGAACGTCCCGTGCTTCCGCAGAACGACGTCGAACGAGAGCTTGTAGGGAATCGTGTCGATGTGCTCGAGCGTCGCGACCTTGGACCAGTGCCGCGCATGCAGCGACCGCAGGAGGTCGGGCGTCGGGTTCCAGCGATGGCTCCAGGGATGCCGGTCGGTGCGGGCGTCCCAGGTGTAACGCCAGTCGGGCACGACGATCCCCACGCCGCCGCCGGGCTTCACGACGTCGAGCCAGTGCAGCATGGTGGCCACGGGATCCGGCTCGTGCTCCAGAACGTGGAGGGCGACGATGAAGTCGAGCGACGCCGGCTTGAACGGCAGGTCGCCGGCCCAGCCGCGGAGGTGCGCCAGCGACGTGAAGGAGGCCGCTCCGCCACCCATCGACCAGGTGCCTCGGTGGGCGTCGATCCCCAGGAGAGCGGAATGGACGGGACGGTCGCCGCAGCCGACGTTGAGCCCGTTGAGCCGCTCGATGGCGTATCCGGGAGGCATCGCTCGGAGCGCCGCGGTCTCCTCGGCCTCACGGACTGCTGCCACCTCGTCGCCGTAGTACTGCACCATCGTGCCAGTGGCGAGCGCCACCGCCTCACGGCCCGCGAGCGACAGGTGGCGAAGCAGTTCCTGCGTGTGCGGCTCGTGAAGGTTCTCCCGCGTCACCAGTTCTCCGAGCGGGGACACGCGAGGTTGCTCCAGTGTGTTGGTCATGTCGATCGAGTCGATCATGGTGTTGGTCCCGCTCAGGCTGCCCGCGACAGGACGGGCGCCGCTGCTCCGCCACCCACCGCCCGCAGCAGGCTGGGCATCGATCGATCCCAGCCCATGCCGTCGGCGGTCTCCCGGCCTGCGGCCCCGAGCCGCGAACGCAGGGCGGAGTCGTCGATGAGCCGGCGGACCGCCTTCCGCGCCGACGCCACATCCGTGACGATCAGGCAGTTCTCGCCGTCCACGGCGTATTCATCGAGCCCGGTCACGTCGTGCACGACCACGCCGCCGCCCGTGGCCATCATCTCCAGGGGCGGATAGCTGAAGCTCTCCACGCGGGACATCTTCAGGAGGATGTCGCAGCTGGCGTAGATCGCGGCCATGTCGCCATGGGGCACCGCCTCGAAGAAGCGGTCGCACCGCCATCCCGGCTGCGGCCGCCCGGCCGACGACACGATCCAGATCTCACAGTCGGTGCAGTCGGCGACGGCGGCGGCCGCTTCGGCCATGCCCTTGAACGGGATGACGATCGGCCCCTCCAGCAGGATCCGCAACTTTCGACCCTTCGGTTCGAGCGGCTGCACGTCGTGGAAGCGGTGCGCGTCGATCCCGTTCGGGACGTAGTCGCAGTTGTGGCCGAACTCCTGCTTCAGCCAGCGGCAGATCCAGCCAGCCATCGTCACGTACTCGATGTCGTGCCGCAGATAGGTCTCGTGCACCTGACGCTTGAACTCGGGGCTGTCATCGAACCGGCGCTCGTCCGACTGCACGAAATAGAGCTTCCGGGCCGCCGTGACGTGGTCGAGCATCCGCACCGTCGTCCAGCCGGTGGCCACCAGCGTGTCGATGCCTTCGAGGAGATAGCGGTGCGGGGTGTCGAAGGGAATGATCGGCACTTCGTTGCCGGGCCACCACGAGATGGAATCTTTGTTGTCCTGGCTGATCATGAAGACGTCGTAGCCGGCCCGCCGCAGCCGGTTGACGTGCTCGAGAATCACGGCGATGCCGCCCGAGATGCCGGTTCCGGGGATCAGGTAGGCGATCGTCGGCGTCAGGCGGGACTTGCGGCGGTAGCTGGCCTTGGCCTGCCGCTCCCAATGCCCGTCGTTGTCCTTGAAGTTGAGCTCGTTGTTGCCGGCGTGGAGCCGGAGGTGCACGAGATTCTCGGAGATCGCCCCGAAGCGGTAGCCGAAGTAGGCGAGCCGCATCCAGAGCTCGTGATCCTCCCGGTAGCGCATCTCCGGCTTGAGGCCGCCGACGTCGAGCAGCGCGTGGCGCCGCACCATGACCGTGCTCTGGCAGGGCACGCAGATCTTCTCGAGCATCCGCAGGTCGCAGGGCGGGCTCGTGACGAGCTGGCCGTCGCGGAGGTCGTCGAACCGGCGGGAGCCGTCGATCTTGGCCGTCCACGCCCCGTAGACCACGTCGTAGTTTCCGCGCTCCATTTCGCGGATCGAGATCGCCAGCCGGCCCGGAGCGGCAATGTCGTCGCTGTCGAGGAAGGCGACGTATTCCCCGCGGGCCTCCTTGATGCCGCGATTGCGGCCGCGGACGGCGGTGCCCGACTTGTCGAGATACGAATAGACGCGGATGCGGGGGTCGTCGCGGTAGGCATCGACCACCTCCATCGTCGCCGCCGGCGATCCGTCGGTGACCAGGATCAGTTCCCAGCTCGTGTACGACTGCCGCCGCACCGACTCGATCGCTTCGCGGAGCTCGTGCGTGCGGTCGTGGATCGGGATGATCACGGAGACGAGCCCGGGCTGGCACACCGCGAGCGGTGCCGCCGATTCGGGGGAGCGTGCCATCGCCGGCGTCGGCGGAGCGATCCGCAGAGGTTGTGGCCGCCGAGAGGTCGAGAGAAATGGCCGGAGAGCCTCCCGCGCGCGGGGCGGGATCCGGCTCCGGATCGACTTCTCGACGTGCTTGAGATAAAGCTTCAGGGAACTCGGCATCGAATCTACCCTTGTGTCGTCGCGCGGCGCGGCCCCTGGATTCCTGGGGGGCGGGAGTGTGCCAAACCGTCAGTGACGCGAAAAGGCGAGTTTTCACCGGTTTTTGCCGAGGTATTCAGAGGCGGCATGCCCATCGGCCGGGAGGGCGGCCCGCCGGCTGAGTAGTATCCGGGCAGCGGATTCGAGCCCCCTTCGACACCCGGCGCTTTGACACCATGCCGAATCAGCCACGACGAACGCGGTCGCGAAAGCCGGGAAAACAGCAGCTTGGGCTGGAGATGCTCGAGCAGCGAAAGCTGCTCGCCGCGCTGCCCGCGGGATTTCGGGAGGATCTCGTTGCCAGCGGGCTCTCGTATCCGACGGCCATGGCGATCGCCCCGGACGGCCGGATCTTCGTCGCCCAGAAGGGCGGCGGCATTCGCGTGATCAAGGACGGCCAACTGCTCCCGAAGTCGTCCGCCTTCGCATTCGTCGACGCCGAGACGAGCTACGAGTACGGCCTCTGCGGGATCGCGCTTGATCCCGACTTCACCACCAACGGCTACGTCTACGTCAATTACATCGCCAAGGGCTCACCGTCGCGGAATCTCATCGAGCGGTTCACCGCCAGCGGCGACGTCGCTTTGACGGGAAGTCGGACCACGATCTTCGAACTCGACAACGTCAATCCGCCCGGCCCGACGGGCAACTACCACATCGGCGGCGCGATGCAGTTTGGAGCCGACGGCCACCTGTACGTCTCCGTCGGAGACAATACGACGCCCGCGAACGCCCAGAGCCTCGGCAGCCTGCACGGCAAGATCCTGCGGATCGGAAAAGACGGCTCGATTCCGGCCGACAATCCGTTCTTCGCCACGGCCACGGGCAACAACCGCGCCATCTGGGCCTACGGCATGCGCAACGCGTTTACGTTCGCCGTCCAGCCAGGGAGCGGCAGGATGCTGATCAACGACGTCGGCCAGAACAGCTTCGAGGAGATCAACCTCGGTCGGCCGGGCGGCAACTTCGGCTGGCCCCTTGCGGAGGGCCCCACGACCGACCCACGATTCGACTCCCCGCTCTATGCCTACAGCCACCTCTCGACCGAGACGGGGGCGGCGTGCATCGCGGGCAGCACATTCTACGACCCGGCGGTCGTCGCCCTGCCGGCGTCCTATGTGGGTCGCTACTTCTTCGCCGACTTCAACAACGCCTGGATGGCCACGCTCGATCCCGCGACCGGCGAGCGCGAAATGTTTGCCACGCAGCTCACCGCCATGCCGCTCGACATCGACGTGGGGCCGGACGGCAATCTCTACTATCTGGCCTGGGGCAACGGGATGTCGGTGAGTCGCATCAGCTACACCGGCGATCTCTCGCCGGCGATCTCGGCGCCGCCGCAGAACGTGATGGCGAGCAACGGGCTGAACGCCGTCTTCAAGGTCGCGGCCACGGGGGACGGGCAGCTCTCCTACCGCTGGCAGCGGGCGGCGGCGGGCAGCGAATCGTTTGCCGACATTCCGGGGGCGACGGCGGCACGCTGCCGAGTGCCCGTCGTGGGATTCGCCGATTCCGGAAGCCGCTACCGGGTGGTCGTGTCGAATCTGCACGGCTCGGTCACCAGCCAGCCGGCCACGCTCACGGTCTTCGCCAACCAGCTTCCGACGGTGACGATCCTGAGCCCCGTCGCCGACCGGCTGTACGCCGGCGGCGAGACGCTGGCGTTCGTCGCCTCGGCGACCGATCTCGAAACCGGCGTCCTCCCGGCCGACGCCGTGCGGTGGCAGGTGGATATGCTCCACGGGGCCATCAGCCGGCCGCTCGTGCCACCAACCGTCGGAACGAGTGGCTCGTTCGTCATTCCGGACGAAACGCCCTACACCCGCACCGACGTGATTCTCCGAATCACGGTCACCGCCCGTGACCCCGTCACCAGACTCCTCGCCACATCGATGATCGATCTGCATCCGCGGACGAGCACGGTGGCGCTGCAGAGTGATCCGGTGGGGCTGATCCTCGGGCTGGGAGGCGAGCCGCAGGCGGCGCCGTTTTCGAGGACGAGCATCGTCGGCATCCGTCAGGCGATTTCCGCGCCGGCCTTTCAGGCGACGGCGGCCGGCTTCTACCGGTTCGTTGGCTGGGACCACGGCGGTCCTGCGACGCAGGCGGTGGCGGTGCCCGCCGCCGACGTCACCTACACCGGACGGTACGTGAGCTCGCCGGTCTTCGTTGAAACGTTCGACGCTGGACAGGGAAGCCGGTTTCAGCCACGGTCTGGGAGCTGGTCGCTCGACGGCTCCGGCGGGTACGTGGGCCTCCGCGGGCAGCAGCCGGCTGACGCCGTGTCGATCTTCGCGGGCGAGACGACGCTGCCGACGAGCTACGAGATCGGGGCGACGATCGGCCTCAACGCGACGCTGGGCAATGGCTTTTTGATCTTTGACGTCGTCGCTCCGGACGACTTCAAGTACGTCGGCCTGCGGGGGGCCGCTGGCACGCTGGTTGCCGGCCGGCGGACGCCGGCCGGCTGGCAGGATGAGGTTTCGGTGTGGCATGGCCTCGACACCCGAATGGACCAGCAGCTGACGGTTCGCGTGGCGGACACGCGTGTGAACGTCCGACTCGGCGAGCGGCAGTTCCTCGCGCACGACTTCAGCGAGTCGCTGGCAGACGGGGGAGTGGGCCTGGCCACGGGACGGGGCATCGCCCGCTTCGGCCGCTTTTTCGAGAACCTCGCTCCCGAGCCGCGTGAGGTTTTTGCGGCGGCGACGAGCGTCCGGGAAAACAGCCTCCCTGGGACGCTCGTCGGCATTTTGGGAACCCGCGGCTGGAGCTACGGCGCGACCTTCACCTATCAGCTCGTACCCGGTGCGGGCGGAGCCGACAACGCCTCGTTCGCGATCGAGGGTGACCGTCTGAAGACGGTCGGACGGTTCAACTTCGAAGCCCGCAGCAGCTACTCGATCCGGGTGCGATCGACCGAGGCCACGGGCATCGTCAGCGAGCAGCCGCTCATCTTGACGATCGTCGATGATCTCAACGAACCGCTGGTGGTCGAGGAGGTGATCGGGCCCGACGGCGGCGTCTACGGCCCCGGCACGGTGCTGCCGTTCACGGTCGTGCTCTCGCGGCCGGCGTCTGTCATGGGAAAGCCGGAGCTGCCGATTCAGATTGGCGGCGTGGCCCGCTCCGCGGCCTACAGCGGCGGCGCCGGCACGCTGCGGCTGACGTTCACCTACGAGGTGCGGTCCACCGACCGCAGCGGCGACCTTGCGGTCAGGAACGCGGTGACGCTGCCGAAGAAGTCGGTCGGAGTCACGGCGGGGGGCATGCGGCTCGCCCCAGCCCTGCCGCATCCGGGCGCGGTCCTGCCGGGTGTGAAGGTCGATACCGCCAGGCCGGATACGGTGGGCATGCTCGAGGCGCCTGCGGCCGGCACCTATCGCACGGGCAGCGTGATCCGTTTCCGCGTCGCCTATTCCGAGCCGGTTCGCGTGACCGGCGTGCCGACGATTCGCCTGTCGCTCGGCGGGGGCCGGGCACGAACGGTGGAGGCCATCTACGAAGCCGGCTCAGGCACGACGGTGCTCACGTTCGCCTATCAGGTGAAGGCGGCGGACGCGATGCGGGCAGCCAGTTGGCTTGTGATTTCCAGCGCGGTGACACTGCCCGCCGGGGCATCGATCCTCGATGCCGCCTCGAATCCGGCCCAGCTCGCACTGCGGGTGCCCGCGAGCAGCCGGATCCGCTTCGACACGTGACGCGTGCGGAGAGCCTCGATCAATCGAGATCGCACACCACGCGAAAGCCGACGTAGCAGTTGCTGTTCGCGGGGGAGATGTAGAGGCGGAACGCCGACCGGCAGTCGGCCGGATAGCCATGCCAGTTGCCTCCGCGGATCACGCGATAGGAGCGGGCCGAAGCCGGGCCCTGCGGGTCGTCCGCGGGTGACGAAGAATAGTAGTCGCGGTCATACCAGTCGCTGCACCACTCGGCGACGTTGCCGTGCATGTCGTACAGCTTCCACGGGTTCGGCTTCTTTCCGCTGACTGGCTGCGGATGGTTGCGGTCACGGAACGCCGTGTTCTCGATGAACCAGGCGTGGTCGCCGAGATGTTCCTCGTCGTTGCCGAAGGAAAACCGAGTCTTCGTTCCCGCCCGGCAGGCATACTCCCACTCGGCTTCCGTGGGCAATCGATACGATCGCTCCGCCGGCAGTCGGCCTTCTCGCCGCTCCTGAACGGTGAGCTCCTCGCAGAAGTTCACCGCTTCGTTCCAGCTGACCCACGTCACCGGAACATCGGGCCCTTCGATGACGCCCGTCGCCCCCTGCCACGGCTTCGCATCCCCCATCACTCGCTCCCACTGCCGCTGGGTCACCTCCGTCTGGCCCAGCAGGAAAGACTTCGTGATCCTGATGCGGTGAACCGGCATCTCGTAATCGTGCGACCCCATGGAGAACTCGCCCTCCGCGACCCTCACGAGCTTCATGCCGATCGAGTTCTGAACGATCTCGCACGGAGGTTGCAGATCGTCGGCGGCCGCCACACCGGCGACCACCGCGACCAGCCACAGCGACAGGATGACCGCGTAGTGCACGTCGAACCCCTGGAAACCGCCGCATAGTACCTCTGTGGCCGGCAGCCTGCCACTCCCGGCACCGTGGCCGGAGAGACATGGGCGCGGGTCCGGGGATAGCCTATCGGCCCACGACGAGTGCCCGGCCGAGCACCGCCTGGCCGAGGGAGAGGCCGCCGTCGTTGGGCGGCACGGCGTGGTGCGTGAGCACCTCGAAGCCGGCGGCATGGAGGGCATCGAGCGACCGCTCGACGAGCATGGCGTTTTGAAACACGCCACCGGTCAGGCCCACCACGTGCCCTGCGCCGCGATCGCGGAGCCGGGTGCAGGTATCCACGATCATCGTCACGGTCGCGGCGTGAAAACCGGCCGCGATGTCGGTGGCCGGTGCTGTACTGCGCGCCGCCGTCACGATCGACGCGACCAGGTCTCGCCAGTCGATGACCAGCGGAGCATCGGGCCCGGGAGCCACGATGGCATACGGGGCGATCGCGACGCCGGGCCACGCGGCCTCTCCCGCCAGCGACTCGAGCTTCAGCGCGGCCTCGGCCTCGTAGGTGACCGATGGAGCCAGGCCGACAAGAGCGGCGACGGCGTCGAACAGCCGGCCCATGCTGGAGGTGGTCGGGCAGTTGAGGCCGCGCTCGAGTTGCTGCCGCAGCAGGACGCGATCGGCGGACGACGCGGCACTGGCCGGCGGAAGGTCGTCGTGCCAGTCAAGCCCGGCGGCGTGCAGCACGGCGAGCCCCGTTCGCCATGGGTGGCGGATCGCCGCGTCGCCCCCAGGCAGCGAAAACGGTTGCAGGTGGGCGGCGCGAGTAAACGCCCCACCGCGAGCGACGAGAAACTCACCCCCGTGGATCGTGCCGTCGCGGCCGTAGCCTGTGCCGTCGAAGCAGACGCCGATGAAGCCCGCAGGAGCCGTCGTGATGGAAAGCCCGTGCTCTGCAAGCAAGGCCGCCACGTGCGCTTCGTGGTGCTGCACTCGCACGAGCGGAATGCCGCGCGTCGCGGCGAATCGCGCCGCCCAGTCGGCCGAGAGGTAGCCCGGGTGGAGGTCGGCCACCACCGCCTCGGGGACGACGTCGAACAGGCTCAGGAGGTGCGCCGCCGTCCGGTCGAGGGCGTCGAGGGTTTCGAGGGTGGCCATGTCGCCGACGTGCTGGCCCATGATGGCCACGTCGTCACGGGCCACGCAGATCGCCGCCTTGAGTTCGCCGCCGACCGCGAGCACGGCTGGGCCGCTGCTGGCAAGCCGGATCGGCAGGGGCGCGTAGCCGCGGGCGCGGCGGATGGGCGTCAACCCGCCGGCGATGCAGCGGACCACCGAATCGTCGCACGGCACGTGGATCGGCCGATCGTGAAGGAGAAACGCGTCGACGAGCGGCGCGAGCCGTGAGGCGGCGTCGGCGTCGGCGTGGGCGATCGGCTCCTCGGCGAGGTTGCCGGAGGTCATCACCAGCGGGGGCAGGCCTTCGACGAGCAGCTGGTGGAGCGGGGTAGGCGGCAGCATCACACCCACGACGTCGAGCCCTGGGGCCACACCGGCGGCGAGTCGCGGAGTAGTTCCTGGGCGAGGCGGCTGGTTGCGGAGCAGCACCACCGGTCGCTCGCGGCTCTCGAGCAGCCGACGCTCCTGCTCGCCGACCACGGCAATGCTGCTCGCCGTGCCAACGTCGGCCACCATCACGGCCAGCGGCTTGCCCACGCGGCCCTTGCGGTCGCGAAGCAAGGTCACGGCATCGGCATTCGTGGCGTCGCAGGCGAGATGGAAGCCGCCAACTCCCTTGATGGCGACGATCCCGCCATGGCGAAGCAGATCGCGAGCTGCCCGGATGGCGGCGTCACCTGCAACGGCCGTGGCGTCGCCGATGGTGTCCGCCGTGGGCCGCACGACCGGGATCGGGCCATCGGCGACTGCGGCATACCACACGGTCGGCCCGCATCTCGGGCAGGCCACCGGCTCGGCGTGGAACCTGCGGTCGCCGGGATCACCATACTCCGCTGCGCACTGAGGGCACATCGCGAAGCGGTGCATCGTCGTGCGGCTGCGATCGTAGGGCAGGCCCTCGATGATCGTGAACCGTGGGCCGCAGTCGGTGCAGTTCACGAACGGATAGCGGTGCCGACGGTCGTGCGGATCAGACAGTTCCGCGAGACAGGCCAGGCAGGGTGCGATGTCCGGCGGCACGTGGGCCGTCCGCTGACCTCCCCCCGCGCTTGCGAGGATCGCGAACGCTCTCGCCTCCGACTGCACCGGCACATCGCAGCCGTCGATCCGGCCGACCGACGACAGCGGTGGGGCCGACGCGGCGAGCCCGTCGAGGAAGGCAGCCACCGCGGCTGACGGTCCCTGCACCTCGAGCACCACGCCCGCGGCGTCGTTCTCCACCCAGCCGGCGAGCCCCAGTCGCGTCGCCCGCCGCCAGACGAACGGCCTGAAGCCCACGCCCTGCACGACGCCGCTGATCCGCACGCGCTGGCGAACTATCTCGGCCATGCCTCCATGATACGGGCAGCGTGGCCGACGGCATGCCAAAGCCCCGGATCGCTCACGCACGTCGGATCAGGAAGCCCAATCGCGTAAGCGATGGGG
>JBBAVQ010000007.1:21233-29801 GCA_040397625.1 Pirellulales bacterium
CCCCGGATCGCTCACGCACGTCGGATCAGGAAGCCCAATCGCGTAAGCGATGGGGGCCGCCCGAGGATCGCGTGTGCCTCGGCATCAGAACTGCTCGAGCCTCAGCACATCCACGGGCTCGATCCAGGCCGTCATTCGCTCCTCCGCGAATGCCGGCTCGCGGAGGGCGTCGAGGATGCGGCCTGCGACGTCGGCATGCACGATCGTCTCGAAGCGCACCAGCGGCCGCCCTGTGCCATCCGAGTCTCGGCGGCCGCCGCCATGGCATGGAACGGCCGTGTATCCGGAGGCGCCGTGATCTCGCGCCATCGCGACGAGCCGGGGCTCGCTCGCGGCCGGCCCCACCACGGTGATGCGCCGCATTGGCACGGTCACCCGTTTCCGCGTGGCGAGCGGGTGACCGGAGAGCTGGCGGTGCGCTCCCAGCCCGACGACGTCGAGCGACAGCCCGGCCTGCTGGAAGTCGAGCGCCAGGGCATGGAGCTTCTCCATGACGCTCGAATCGACCAAGTCGGTGCCGGCGAGATTGACGATCACGTTGTGGTGCTGCACGAGGCCGAGCTGCTCGATCTGGCGGCGAAACGGGATCCAGTTGCTGAATACCGCCGAGCCGCTGGCATCGATCTGCACCGTCTGGTCGTCGATCTGTGACACCTTGAGGAAGGGCTTGAAGAACGAGCCGACCGGCACGCCGTTGAGGGCGTGGATGATGAACTTCAGCGCGATGCCGATGCCCACGCCGATCAGGAGGTCGGTGGCGAGCACCCCGATGATCGTGGCCACGAAGATCAGGAGCTGCTCGGAGCCGATCTTGAAGACGTTGATGAATTCCCGCGGCGACGCGAGCCGGAAGCCGGTGTAGACCAGCATCGCGGCCAGGGCCGAGAGCGGGATCATGTGGATCAGGCCGGGGGCCAAGGCCACCGCCGCCAGCAGAAACACGCCGTGCCAGAAGTCGGCGAACCGCGTGCGGGCGCCGTTGTCGATGTTCGACTTGCTGCGGACGATCTCTGAGATCATCGGGAGGCCGCCGATCGACGCGGCGGCGACGTTCGCGACGCCCACGGCGAGCAGGTCGCGGTTCATGTCGGTCTTCCGCTGCCACGGGTCGAGGAGATCGATCGCCTTCGCCGAGAGCAACGACTCGACACTGCCCACGACGGCGAACATCACCACCCACCAGACACCCGCGACGTGCGTTTCGGGCCGGGTGAAGACCGAGAAGTCGGGCGTGGTCACCGCCGCGAGCAGGTTGCCTGGCACGTTGACCAGAAACGATTCGCCCACGGCATACTCGTGACCGGCGAAGGTGTAGTAGTGTTCGCGGGCGAGATCGAACCAGCGACCGAGCGGCACCGCGACGGCGAGCACGAGGAGCTGTGCCGGGACGAATCGCAGCCACGCGGGCCGCAGCCGGCCGCGGATCGCCGGCCAGCCGAAGAGGATCGCCAGGCTCGTCAGGCCGATCACCGTGATCGCGGGATTGAGGTGCAGAATCTTCTCGGGAAGCTCCTGCAGGATCTCGAGCGGCTCCCCCTTTGCCTTCTGGCCAAACACCACGGGAAGCTGCTTGAGGCAGATGATGAAGCCGATGGCGGCCAGCATTCCGTGGACAACCGCCGTTGGAAAAAACTCGCTGAGCGCACCGGCCCGGAGCATGCCGAAGCCGACCTGCACCATCCCCGCCACGCAGCCCACCGCGATCGCCATCCGGTAGGCGCGGAGGTCGGCCTCGGGATCGGCGCCAGCCGTGAATCCAAACGACTGCATCGCCCCGAGCACGATCACGATCATGCCGGCCGCTGGCCCCTTGATGGTGAGTTCCGAGTTGCTGATGAAACTCGTCACGATCGCACCCACGACCGCGGTGAACACGCCGGCGACGGGGGGAAAGCCGCTCGCCAGCGAGATGCCGAGGCAGAGCGGCAGGGCGATCAGGAACACCAGGAAGCCGCTCGTGGCATCGGGCTTGAGGTAGGCGGCGAATCCGGCCGCCGTGCCGCGGGGTGCTTCGCCCGGAGGCGCCGCGGCGGCTTTCAGCTCGAAACCAGTCATGGGTGTTCTCCCAGGGGAATGATCGAGGCTGGGCGGTGTCGCGAGGCGAGCAGCGACTCCGCCACCCGCTCGAGCGAGTGAACGAATGGGCCCGGCCAAAGGCCGAGACTGAAGAGAATAACCAGGAGCGAGGTGAATGCGATCCGCTCACGCGGCAGGATCGAGTGCCGCGGGGCATCCACGGTGACGGGACCGCCAAAGACGCGAAACCAGCCCCGCATCACGGCGATGGCGGCGAAGACGGTCGTCAGGATCACCAGCACGCCGGCGTGGATGTGGTCGTCGAGGCTGCCCGCAATGATCAGGTCGTCGGCGACAAACGAGAGCGTTCCCGGAAAGCCGAGCGCGGCGAGCCCGAAGAGCAGGAAGAATCCCGCCAGGGCCGGGGCGTCGGCGAAGCGGCCCTGGAGCGTCTCGATCGAGATCGTGCCCCCACGGCTCTCCAGCGCCCAGGCGACAAGCCCGATCCCCGTCAGGGCCAGGCCGCTCGACACCCACACGGCCAGCGCCCCGCAGAGTTCCGTGGGCACCGTCCCGGATAGCCCCGCGAAGACCATCGCCGACTGGCTCATCGCGAGCATCCCGACGAGGCTGCGGACATCGCGCTGCACCACCGCCAGGGCCGCGCCGTACGCGGCGGTGAGCAGGGCGGCGTTGGCCAGCACGACGAGTTCATGCGGGACACCGTCGGCATGTCCGACGAGCAGCCGTGCGGCGGTGTAGGTCGCGACCTGCGGCATCGTCACCACCAGCGCTGTGGCCAGCGAAGCCCCCGAGAACAGCGCGGGATACCAGGAGTGAAACGGGATCAGGCCCTTGCGGATCATCACCGCCAAGGCGACCAGCCAGCCCCCCGCCGCACCCGTCGTGCCGCTGCCGGCGATCCACGGAGGGTCGGCCACGAGCAGCGCGGTGCCGATCGCCATGCAGACGATGGCCACGGCCATCATGCGGCCATAGACCCGGGCGGTCGTCCGGCCACCGACGGTGCTCCGGATCGTTGTGGTCGTGGCGAATATCGAAACGGCCCAGAGAATCGTCAGTGCGGCTGGGTGCGCCGTCGCGAGCGTCGCGAACGTGACGGCCGCACCCAGGAGCAGGCGGCGGACGCCGGCCGACGCGAAGGCTCGTCGCGGCGCGACGAGCACGATCGCCAGGTCCACCACGGCCACATAGGGAAGCAGCAGCGCGGTCAAGCCGTCGATGTGCACGAGATCGCCGCCCGCCAGCCGGTGGCCCCGGAGGATCGGTGCGCCGTCGCCCAGGTGCCACCACGCCGCCGCCGTCACGGCCGCCAGGAGCGAGGTGGTGATCGCGGCGATCGCCACGATCCGGGGGTCGATTCGCCGCTCGGTGAACCGCAGGATCACGGCGCCGACGATGGGGGCCACCACGCAGGTGGCGACGGCTGCCAGGCAGGTGGACGGGGCGATGGTCATGGCATCCCTCCGCTGGAATCGCGACGCGAGGCGTCGTCCGTGGTGCCGCCAAGGATTGCGATCCAGCGGCGTTCGACGCCGTCGGCCATCGTCAGTGCCGCGAGCAGCGGCCTGACCACGAGCCGCGAGACAATCGCCTCCTCGAAGCCGCGTTCGAGAGCCAGATGGTAGAGGTGCCGGCTGAGTCCTCGGGGCAGGAGTCGCACGAGCGACCACGACGATTGGCCGGGGTGTCCTCCGAGGGCGGCGGCGAGTTCGTGGCGGTCATGCATCGCCGAGGGCGAGCGGAGGATCTGAAGGCTGCGAAAGATCGCGTGGCTGACCACATGGATCAGCGGCAGCCACCGGAAGCCGAGGCCGATTTCGGCCAGAATGATGCCGGCCTGCGTCATCGACGCGTAGGCCAGCATGCTCTTGAGGTCAGTCTGCACGCTGCCGACGATCGACGCGTGCAGTGCCGTTCCGACCCCGATCGCCACGAGCAGCCAGGCGGTGAGCGGGGCCGCGTCGAGCAGCGATTCGCACCGCAGGAGCACGTAGGCTCCGGCATGGATCGACAGGGCGCCGTAGAAGATCGCGCTCGACGGCGTAGGGCCTTCCATGGCCCGGGGCAGCCAGCCCGAGAACGGTACCTGGGCGCTTTTGCCGAGGGCGGCGAAGGCGATCAGGAGCGTGATCGCGACAGCCGTCGGGCCGGTGACAAGGCAGGTCGCGTGGGGCCAGTCACCCGAAAACAGGGTGGCGAAATCGCCCGTGCCGGTCGCCCGGTGAATCACGACGCTGGCTCCGAAGAGGCCGACGTCGCAGATCCGGTAGGTGACGAAGGCCCGCAGGGCGGCATCGACGGCATTGCGCCGCTCGTGGAAGAAGCCGATCAGGAGCGCCGACGAGATGCCGAGAAACTCCCAGCCGGCGAACAGCACGTCGATGCTGCCGGACAGAACCATCAGGTTCATTCCGGTGCCAAACAACGCCAGCAGGATGAAGAACCGCGTGAACCCCGGCTCGCGATGGAGGTATTTGCCGGCGAAGGCGTTGACGAGACTGCAGAGGCCGGTCGAGAAGCAGACGTAGGGAATCGACAGGCCGTCGGCGACGAGATCGATGCTGGCCGTGTGATGACCAACGGCGAAGAGCCTGCCGAGATGCACGACCTGCGACGTGAACCCGCTGGTGGTGAGGGCGACCAGCACGGCCAGGGCGGCCACGAAGCACGAAAAAAAAGCGAACGCCACCACGCGGGTCGTCGCCCGCTCCGACAGCGGGCGGCCGACGAGGGCGGGGAGGCCGATCGCTGCAAGTGCCGCCGCCGGGGCCACGAGTTGCCAGGCGACCAGTGCCGAAACCGGATGAGATGTCAGGGCGTGGAACATCATGTCGCCAGCCTCTGCTTCGAGGAGGCGGACCCGACCGCGAGCAGGCTCGCCGGCCGCACGTTGCCCCGATGGCCGTGATACCAGGCTGCCGATGACGAGGCGACCGGAAGGGCATCCGACTCCGCCGCATAGGGCCGAAAGGAGATGGTGTCGTTGCAGGCGTCGTGGATCGTCAACTCACCCGTGTCGGGATCGCAGGCGACGAGTTGGATCCACTGCCGCACAAACAGGTTTTTGACGGCGGGCAGGCGGTCGAGCACCGCCGCGATCCGGTCCTGAGGGGCTTCCACGATCATCAGCAGCCGGACAGGTTCGTGAATGTCCACACCCTGGAATGGCAGGCCGGTTCTCAGGTCGCTCGCGTGCCCGTCCATTACGCCGATCAGCCCGGTGATGTTGTGCGGCAGTTTCGTGCCCGCGCCGTAGACGAGCGGATCGACCCTCGAGAACAGATAGGCCAGGTTGATGCCGCCGCAGACGGGGCCGACGGCGGCGAGCGTTCGCTCGAGAATGGCGCCGGCGTGGTCGCTGTCGGGATCGTAGGAGACGAGGAACGAGCGGCGGTCGAGAAACAGTCCGCGGGTGAGCCGGCGACGGCCCACGATGCAGATGGAGTTGCTCGCGTGTCCGTATTCGGGCCGCACCTGGGCGAGGTCGGCCGCGCGGCCCTGAACCCGTCGCAAGGCCTCGCCGGCGGTGACATCGGTCGGCACCGAGTCGAACCTCCGGCAACGCTCCTGGGCGTCGAGGCGGCCGGTCTCCAGGCAGAGCCGACGGAAGGCCTCGAAATCGCCATGGTGCGAGACCGGGATTCGCTCGACGTCGAACCAGGTGATCGAACTGGTGCAGGTGTCCTGCATGCCGGCCACGAAGACGACGTCGGGCAGAATCTCGAGTCCCGTGTGGGCGAGGGCTGCACGCACTTCCGGGGCGTTGGCCATCTGGGTGAACGCCCTGGCGTTGGGGCCACCGCGTCCGCCGCCGCAGGCCCCGCAGTCGTAGGCGCTCTCGTGCGGATTGTTGAGGCTGGTAGAGCCGTGGCCGATGATCGCCACCAGCCGCGCGAATCCGCCAGTCAGCCCGATGTCTTCGAGGAGGCGGCGGACGATCGCAGCCATTTCGTTCACGTCAAACCCGCGGAGTGTGCCGTCGGGGAGTCGTGTTTCGTCGTGCCTGGCGAGTTCGAGCCGGGTGGCGATGCGTCGCCGGCCAAACTCCGCCGCCACGGTTGCAAGGTGCGACGTGAGTCTGGGAAAGGCGACGCGGGCCACGAGCGGAATCGCCGCGATCGCTCCACCGACCGACGTGAGCAGACCGCCTCGAACCAGTGACTGGCTGCCCTGCGAGACGCTACCCCGGAGTATGCCGAGGAACCTGCGAATCGACTGGCGGAGTCGGTGATCGGCGAGGGCGCCCTCCTCGGGCACCTCCGTGATCGTGTGCCCCGGGCGGATGACGATCGGGCAGAGCGGAACGGCATGCCAATCGTCGATGCCGCGGAAGTACATCGGCACGGCGAAGAAGCCGGCCGTGCCATAGGTCTCCACGTCCGGGGCGAGTTCCTCGAGACCGCGACGGAACGATTCGCAGCGGTCGTCGATGCAAAACACCGCCTGCACGCGAGGCGGTGCCGCCGCGTGCGAACGCAGGCGGCGGTGCGCGGCAAGGGCGTCGAGCACCTCGATCCGGTATCTCCGCTCGTAGGCGAGGTGAAAGAGCCGGCGGCGGGCGATGGGGTCGAAGGCGGCGATGGCATGCTCGAGTTCGAGCACCTCGTTGTCGGCGAGGCCACGGATGTCCTCGGCCGAAAGCCCGAGGAGCTGAGACACCTGATGGAGCAGAAAGGCCCGCGACAGGGTCCCGGGCCCGCGGCGGGGCGGGTGTCGATCACGAAGCTCGGCCCACAGGCCGCCGAGCAGGGCCCCGTCGTCCTGGCCGCGGTCGCGATGGCCGAGTTGCTCGGCCGCCCATTCGGCGGCAGTTCGGTCGAGCACCAGCCGCAGGGCGACGAAGTCGATGACGTGCACGGGCAGCACCTGCACGGGTGCGCGGTCGGGCCGATCCTCCAACTGGCGGATCATGCCGGCCCAGCCGCGCAGCGCCACGAGTGTCTCGGCAAGGTAGTCGGTCCAGAGCGATTCCGGCACGCCGAGGTGGGTCAGTTCGTGCTCGATCACGTCGAGGGTGGCGGTACGGACGTCCGGACCGGCGTCGAGACTGGCGCGCACGCTTCGCAGCCGAGCCGGCAGCTGCCGGCTCCACGGCTCCACCGGCCCCAGGCTCCCCGAATACACGCCGGCGATCGCGGCCAGCAGGCCCCGATCCCGGTCGGGCATGGGCCATGCCGCGACGCCCTGATCGAGATAGGCGGCCATCATTCGGATCAGCAGCGGATGGACTGCCGCGTCGGTGTCGAGAGTCGGCCGCACGGCGAGAATGAGATCCCGATGCCGAACGGGCGGCGGCACGTGCATGACGGCGGGGCGGTTGCCCGACGTCGCCTCGACGCAGGCATGCCAGAGATCGCTGGCGATTTGGCCGTCGCGATCACGTGTCGTCTCCGGGGAATCGACCGTCGATTCCAGCAGCCGCGCTCGGACGTGCGGCTCGAGATCGTCGCGCAGCCGCTCGATCGCGTCGCTCTCGGTGAGCGTCCACCGGACTGCAGAATCGCTTTCGAGCTTGACGCCATGCAGGAGCAGCTGCCGATGCAGCTGGATCAGCGTGGCCCGCCCGCCAGCCAGGGGCGAGGCGGCGCGTTCGCCGAGTTCTGCGGTAAGCACTGCCTCCACATCCGACACGCGGATCCGTTCCTGGGCCAGTTCCTCGCGATAGGCGGTTTCCGAAAGGAATGGCTGCGCCCGGTAGAGACGACCTGCGCGGACCACCGCCTCCTCGAACGGCAGATTCTCGAAGCCCTGCAGCGGATTCAGCGCCACGAACGAATCGATCGGCCCCTGCGGTGGCAGGAAACGCGCCGCCGCAGCGATTATCTGCTCGAGCATGTCGTGGCGGGTGGAGGCTGGCATCGGAAGGCAGGCGTACAAGACGGACGGCGCGGATTGAGAACCGAATGAGGATCTGCATGCCACGCCGCAAGGCGCATGGCATACACCAGACGAATGCGTCGGCACCCCCGGGCGTGTCATCGCCCGCGGAGAGACGCATCAGCGGCGGGCGGGAGGTCCGCGAGAGGGATGAAGGCGGGGCCGCGAGATCTCGGCCTGGGAGCCGGAGGATGCCGCGATGAGCCGTACCGCTTGGGCACCATCGAAGGCTGATACCGACGCCGCGAATACGTGCAGAACCCGGCTCTGCTCCTCCTCGGTGTCGTCTTCCTCGCACTGCTCCGCGATGGCTCCCGCGTCATCCTCGCGACTGCCGTCGAGCGGCGCTGGATCAGAGGAACGGAGGGCAGTCGGTGGAAACGGATCTGCTGCGGCCAGCTGAAGCCCCGACAGGAGGGGAGACGCGGCAACGAGGGCGATCAGGAGAGTTCGCAGCGTGTTCAGCATGTCGGCGAGAAAAAGGTGCATCCGCCTCACTGAGAAGTCTACGTCACGATCGCCGGTGGCACCAAACCATGTTTTGGCGGCGTGCCCTTGGCCTCTTGCGAGATCGCAAGGAGGTACGGCGTTGGGCTTGGACGAACGGGGGAATGGCCGCCCGTGTAAGCCGAAGGCCGTAAGGCCTCGGGC
>JBBAVQ010000008.1:0-25361 GCA_040397625.1 Pirellulales bacterium
CGCCTTGTCGGGCAGGAAGCGGTCGGCGATGTAGCGGCTCGAGAGCTCGGCCGCCGCCACGAGGGCCGAGTCTTTGATCTTCACGCCCTTGTGGTGCGCCTCGTAGCGGGGCTTGAGCCCCCGCAGGATGGCGATCGTGTCTTCGACGCTCGGCTCCCCGACCATCACCGGCTGAAACCGCCGCTCCAGCGCCGCATCCTTCTCGATGTGCTTGCGATACTCGTCGAGTGTGGTCGCCCCGATGCACCGCAGCTCGCCGCGGGCGAGCGCCGGCTTGAGCAGGTTCGCGGCGTCCGACCCACCCTCGGCGGCGCCCGCACCGATCACGGTGTGCAGCTCGTCGATGAACAGCACCACGTTGCCGGCCGCCGCCTCCACCTCCCGCAGGATCGCCTTGAGCCGGTCCTCGAACTCGCCTCGGTATTTTGTGCCGGCGATCAGGGCGCCGAGGTCGAGGGCCACGACGCGGCGGCCGCGGAGGTTTTCGGGCACGTCGGCCTGCACGATTCGCAGGGCCAGCCCCTCGGCGATCGCCGTCTTGCCGACACCCGGCTCGCCGATCAGCACCGGATTGTTCTTCGTGCGGCGGGAGAGCACTTGGATCACCCGCCGGATCTCGGCGTCCCGACCGATCACCGGGTCGAGCTTGCCCTGGCTGGCCCGCTTCGTCAGGTCGATGCCGTACTTTTCGAGCGCCTGGAACTTCTCCTCCGGATTCTGGTCGGTGACCCGCGACTGACCCCGCACCGCCTGCAGGCCGGCAAGCAGTTCCTTCTCGCCGAGCGCCGCGAGCTGCAGCACGTTCTTCGCCTTGGAAGGCACCTTGGCGAGCGCCATCAGCAGGTGGTCGGTGGAGACGAACTCGTCCTTCATCTGGTGCGACTCGGTGGTCGCCGTCTCGAACACCCGGATCAACTCCTGGTCGGGGTGCGGCTGGGCGCCCCCTGACACCTTGGGGAGGTGCGAGAGTTCGGCCTCGACGATCCGCTCGAGGTGGCCCCTGTCGGTGCCGATCTTCTCCAGCAGCGGACGAACGATCCCCTCGCGCTCGCCCAGCAGGGCCTGCAGCAGGTGCACGGGCGTCACCTGAGGATTACCGCGGCTGCCAGCCAGCTCGATGGCCGACTGCACGGCCTCCTGCGCCTTGATCGTGAACGTGTCGAATCGGAATGCCATGGGTGGTTCTCCTTGCTCTCACACGCGTGCGTGAAAAAGGGCCATCCCGACTGCTTCGCTGAAGCAACCGGAATGACCCCTGGTTCGTCTCTCGTTGCCACCGCCTGTCCACCTCGCGGCAGACTCGGCGGCAGAGGCGTCCGAAGGCGACGCCTAGGCGTCCTTCTTGACCTCGAACTCGGCGTCGATGGTGTCGTCGGCAGGACCGGACTGGGCGGTCGCCGCGTCGCCGTCCGCACCGCCGCGCTGCACCGTCTCATAGAGCACCTTGGAGAGGGCGTGGGCGGCCTGCTCGAGGGCGTCGTGCGCCGACGTGATCGCATCGACGTCCTCACCCTTGGCCATCTCGCGGGCCTTGGTGATCGCAGCCTCCAGCGGAGCCTTGTCCGACGCCGACAGCTTGGCTTCGTGCTCCTTGATCGCCTTCTCCGTCTGGAAGCAGAGCGCCTCGGCACGGTTGCGGGCCTCGGCGAGCCGATACTTCCGCTTGTCGTCCTCGGCGTGGCTCTCGGCATCGCGCCGCATTCGCTCGATCTCGGCCTCGTTGAGGCCGCTCGACTGCTCGATGCGGACGGTCTGCTCCTTGTTGGAGCCGAGGTCTTTGGCGCTCACCGAGAGGATGCCGTTGGCGTCGATGTCGAACTTCACCTCGATCTGCGGCGTGCCGCGCGGAGACGGCGGAATGCCCTCGAGGTTGAACTGGCCGAGCAGCCGGTTGTCGCGGGCCATCGGCCGCTCCCCCTGGAACACGCTCACCGTCACTGCCGTCTGGTTGTCGGCCGCCGTGCTGAACACCTGCTTCCGCTCGGTTGGGACGGTCGTGTTGCGCTCCACGAGCTTGGTGAAGATGCCCCCTTCCGTCTCGATGCCCAGCGAGAGCGGGGTGACGTCGAGCAGCAGGACGTCCTGCACGTCGCCACCGAGCACGCCACCCTGGATCGCAGCCCCGAGGGCCACGACCTCGTCGGGATTCACGCCCTTGTGCGGATCCTTGCCGAACAGCTTCTTGACGAGTTCCTGCACCTTCGGGATGCGGGTCGATCCGCCGACGAGCACGACCTCATCGATCTCCTTCGGATCGAGCTTGGCGTCCTTGAGGGCCTGAACCACCGGGCCGCGGCAGCGCTCCACGAGCGCGTCGCACATCTGCTCGAACTGCGCCCGCGTGATCGTGATCTGCAGGTGCTTCGGGCCGTTCGCATCGGCCGTGATGAAGGGCAGGTTGATGTCGGTGCTCTGCGCGCTCGACAACTCCTTCTTCGCCTTCTCGCAGGCCTCCTGGAGCCTCTGCAGGGCCATCGTGTCCTTGCGGAGGTCGATCCCCTGCTCCTTCTTGAACTGGTCGGCCACGTGGTCGATCAGGGTCTTGTCGAAATCGTCACCGCCGAGGTGGGTGTCGCCGTTGGTGCTGATCACGCGGAACACGCCGTCAGCCACCTCGAGCACCGAGACGTCGAACGTGCCGCCGCCGAGATCGAACACCACGATCTTCTCCTGGGCCTTCTTCTCGAGACCGTAGGCGAGCGCGGCGGCCGTGGGCTCGTTGATGATTCGCATCACCTCGAGTCCGGCGATCTGGCCCGCGTCCTTCGTGGCCTGCCGCTGGGCGTCGTTGAAGTAAGCCGGAACGGTGATCACCGCCTTGTTGACCTTGTGGCCCAGGTAGGCCTCGGCCGACTCCTTGAGCGCGCGGAGCACCTTCGCCGACACCTCGGGGGGCGTGAACTCCTTGTCGCCCGCCCGCACCTTCACGTAGTCCTCGGGGCCGCCGACGACCTCGTAGGGCACCATCTTCTCCTCGCCGCCGACCTCGTTGTGCCGCCGGCCCATGAACCGCTTGATCGAGTAGATCGTCCGCTTCGGGTTGGTGACGGCCTGCCGCCGGGCGATATCGCCCACGAGCGTCTCGCCCTTGTCGTTGAACGCCACCACGCTCGGCGTGAGGCGGTTGCCCTCCTTGTTCGCGATCACCTTGGGCTCCTTGCCCTCCATCACGGCCACCACCGAGTTGGTGGTGCCGAGGTCGATGCCGATGATCTTCTCGCCTTGCTTGGTTGCCATGAGTGCGATCCCCTTTCGTGTGGTCGGTCGTGTTCCGGCGGACCTCCGACGCGGGCATCGCCCGAGCCATTTTTGGCCGTCCGGCCTCGTGCCCTTTTGAAAAGCAAAGGCCGTGCCATCATCCGGGGTGCCGCGCGCCGCAGCCCCGCCGACGACCGCCATCCGCGAAAAAACCGAGAAACGGCCGTATTTACGGGGAACCCGCCGACGGTACAGTTGAGTGCTCCGCCCCCCGGCATCAGCGGCCCCCGCCGGCGGGTCTGCCATTTTGGCCGCTTCAGGTCATTCCTCGCCATGGCTCACACCGGTTCACCTCGGGATTCGGCAGCCGATGGCGGCAGGAAGCCCGGCCTGGCGTCGCTGCGGTCGCAGATCGACAAACTCGACCGCCAACTCGTCGGCCTGATGAACGAGCGGGCGGAGATCGCCCGGCAGATCGGGCACGTCAAGCAGTCGACGGGCCAGCAGACCTACGACCCCTCCCGCGAGGAAACGGTGCTCGAACGGGTCACCTCGGCGAACGACGGACCGCTCTCCAACGAGAGCGTGAAGTCAGTGTTTCGCGAGCTGATCTCGGGATCGCGGGCCATCGAGCAGCATCTTCGCGTGGCCCATCTCGGACCCGCGTGGACCTACAGCCACCTGGCCGCCCTGCACCGCTTCGGCAGCGCCGTCGACTTCGTCCCGGTGGCCAGCATCTCGGCGGCGTTCGAGGAGGTGCAGGCGGGCCACTCGCATTACGGCGTCGTGCCACTGGAAAACTCGACCGACGGCCGCATCGCCGACACGCTCGACAACCTCTCGCGATTGCCCGTCAAGATCTGCGCCGAAGTGCCGCTGCGGATCCACCACACGCTGCTGGCGGCGTGCGACCGCTCGGCCGTGAAGGAGGTCTACAGCCGGCCGCAGGCGCTCTCCCAGTGCCGCAACTGGCTGGCCCGCCACCTGCCGTCGGCCCGTCTCGTGGAGGTGACGAGCACGAGTGCCGCCGCCGAGATGGCCGCCGGTCGCACCGATGCCGCCGCGATTGCCAGCCGGCAGGCCGGCGTGCACTACGGCCTTTCCGTGCTTGCCGAAAACATCGAAGACATCGCCGGCAACACCACCCGCTTCGCCGTGATCGGCCACGCCGACTCCAGCCGAACGGGCAAGGACAAAACCTCCCTGATGTTCGAGATCGAGCACAAGCCCGGTGGACTCGCCGACGCCCTGGCGATTCCCAAGCGGCAGAAGCTCAACCTCACCTGGATCGAGTCGTTTCCAATGCCCGGCGAGGTGGGCGGCTACATCTTTTTCGTGGAGCTCGAGGGCCATCGCAGCGACCTGCGGCTTCGGCGGGCGATCGCCGCCCTCGAGAAGCGGTGCAAGCGGGTGGTCGTGCTCGGATCCTATGCCGCGGCGGCGCCCGTCGGCTGATCATCGGCCCGCACGACCCTCGGCTTCTCGGCGGTCGCGCCTGAGGTCCGCTCCGTGAGGAGGCCCCATCGCGTCAGCGATGGGGGCATGTCCGCCGCGCCGCTCGGGGATGCCCGCGACATCGTCCCTCTCACCCGCGACATCGTCCCTCTCATCTGTCTCCGGCCGGCTGCGGATTCGCCACCACGCGTGGTTGCCGGCCCCGGGCTTTCCCGGCTCGTGGCCCTCGGGTACCGTCCTGAACAGGCTGCCCGACCGGCGGCCCGCCCTCGCGGCCACGGCGGCCTGCGGGTGGCTCCCGTCGTGACCCAGGAGTGCCCATGTCCGCAGCTCGCAGGAAGATCGTCGCCGGCAACTGGAAGATGAACCTCGACCGGGCGAAGGCTCGAGAACTCGCTGCCGCCGTCGCTGCCCGGGTTGCCGAGGCGGGGGCGACGGAACTGGTGCTCTGCCCGCCGGCTCTGTACGTCGACACCGTGGGCGCGACGCTCGCCGCCGCGAAGTCGGCGGTGGCCCTCGGCAGCCAGAACATGCACGACAAGGCGAGCGGCGCCTTCACCGGCGAGGTGGCCCCGCCGATGCTGCTCGACCTCGGCTGCCGCTACGTGATCCTTGGCCATTCCGAGCGGCGGACGCTGTTCGGCGAGACCGATGCGATCGTCAATGCGAAGACCAAGGCCGCCTTGGCTGCGGGCATCATCCCGATCGTCTGCGTGGGCGAGACACTCGAGGAGCGCGAGGCGGGCCGGACGAGCGACGTGGTGACCACGCAGGTGCGGGGCTCGCTCGCGGGGCTTTCGGCGGCCGATCTCGAGAAGACCGTCGTCGCCTACGAGCCCGTCTGGGCGATTGGCACCGGCAAGGTCGCCACGCCGCAGCAGGCCCAGGAGGTGCATGCCCTGATCCGCGGTCTGCTCGCGGGGCTCGCCTCGCCGGCCGTGGCTGACCGGGTGCGAATCCAGTACGGCGGCAGTGTGAAGCCTGACAATGCGGCCGATCTGGCGGCACAGCCCGACATCGACGGCGCCCTCGTTGGCGGCGCGAGCCTCAAGGCAGACGACTTCCTTGGGATCGCCAAGGCCTTCGGCGGCTGAGCGGCCGCCGACGACCACGAACGGGGCTGAAACGACGCTGGGGTAGCCGCTCCCGCGGGCTTGGGCTACTCTTTTGGCCCGGTCCATTGCCCCCGTCTTTCGTGTTCGGAGCCCCTCTCGTCCATGACCGCGCTCGTTCGTTTCGGCCTTGGGTTTTTTCTGGTCTTTTCCTCGTTGTTCCTGATCGCCCTGGTGCTGATCCAGCGCGGCCGCGGCGGCGGCCTCGCCGGCGCGTTTGGCGGAGCCGGCGGGCAGAGCGCGTTTGGCACCAAGGCAGGCGACGTGTTCACGCGGATCACCGTGATCGTGGCGGCCTGCTGGATCCTGCTGTGCATCCTGGCCATCAACGTGCTCGGCCGGCGGCAGTCGCTGTTCAACCCGGCCCTCGGAACCGCAGCCGGTCAGGCCGTGCCGGCGCAGTCCACCCTTCCTCCAGCCGGCGGTCCCGCCTCCGGTGCGGCGGGTGGCTCAGCTCCTGTTCAGCCGGCAGCACCGACCGATGTTCCGGCGAGCACCGGCTCGGCCGAATCGGCGGCGAGCACTCCGCCGGCCGAAGCGGCTGCGACGCCCGCCGCCGAGGCACCCGCCGCCACCGACGCGAAGTGACGCGATGGCCCTGAGCATGACGGGCTGCGGCGAGGGAGTCGCCACCGAGGGTGGCAGCACCTGCCGTGTCGAACTGCGGGGCGTCAACAACCGGCACTTCAAACTCTCACTCCGCGCCCGCGACGTGCTCGCTGCGCTCGAGCCACGGATCGAGGCTGCCGTCCGCGGCCGAGTTCGCCGCGGCACCGTGCAGGCGACCGTGGACGTGTCGGGCGCCGCCGCGGCTCCCGCCCGCCGGCTCGACACGGCGCAGCTCGCCGCCTATCTCGACAACCTCGCCGACTTCTGCGCCACCCACGACCTGCCGGTGCCGAAGACGGTGGACGGACTGCTCGGGCTCCCGGGGCTGCTGGTGGACGAGCCTGCCGACTCGGCCGCGGCGGAGCGGCTTTGGCCGCTGGTGTCGCGAGCCCTCGACACCGCCCTGGCCCGCTACGACCAGATGCGGCGTGCCGAGGGTGCCGCGATGGCCGCCGACATGCGGTCGATGTGCGGCGAGATCGCCACGCTCGCCGCCGGCATCCGCGACCGCGTCCCCGACGTCGTGGCGGCCCATCGTGACCGCCTACGGGAGCGCGTGTCGCGGCTTCTGGAGGATCGCTCGGCGGCGGTCACTGAAGCCGACGTCGCCCGGGAGGTGGCCCTGATGGCCGACCGCACCGACGTGGCCGAGGAGCTGGTGCGATTGGCCAGCCACGTTGACCAGTTCGATCGTCTGCTCGACGAGGAGTCACCGGGACGGGCCCTCGACTTCCTCGCCCAGGAGATGGCGCGGGAAGCCAACACCGTGGCCTCGAAGTCGCTGGACGTGGGCATTGCCCACGCGGTGGTCGAGATCAAGACCCGGATCGAGCGACTCCGCGAACAGGCCCAAAACGTCGAGTGACCGCCCGTTCGGCCACTTGGCTTTTCAAGCCGTTGCGGCCTGCGGTAGAACATCGGGATGGAAGACCGATCGGGCAAACTCGTCGTCATTTCGGGCCCGTCCGGGGTGGGCAAGACGACCTTGCTGCGTCGCCTGCTTGCCGACCTGCCCGCACTCGTGCCGAGCGTCTCGGCCACCACCAGGCCGCCTCGAACGGGCGAGCGCGACGGCGTGGACTACCACTTCATCCCGCTCGACGTCTTCGAACGCCGCCGGACCGACGGGGAGTTCCTGGAGTGCTGCCAGGTGTACGGACGGCAGCATTGGTACGGCACGCTGGTGGCCGAGGTGGCCCCCCGTCTCGCGGCCGGAAAATGGGTCGTGCTGGAGATCGACGTGGAGGGTACACTGTCGATTCTCGGCCGCTACCCGCAGGCGATCACCATCTTCGTCGAACCGGCCCACCCCGACCAGCTGTTTGAGCGGCTGAAGGGGCGGGGCACGGAATCGCCGGATGCCATGGCCCGCCGGCTGGAGGTGGCGCGACGCGAACTGCACGAAGCACACCGCTACCGGCATCGCGTCGTCAACGAAGACGTCGAGACCGCCCTGGCGGAGATCAAGCGCATCCTTGGCGCCGAGGGATTCGCCAAGACCGCCGACGACCAGCCTCCACGGCAACCGACCACTCCAACCCACCCCATCGTCAGCCGTTCCGCCCCGACTCACGCCCCCTGACCGACACACCGAGGAGACCAGCCCATGATCGACGACCTGCGCGAGGAAGAAATTGTCAACAAGGTCGGAGGCCGTTTCAAGCTCTCGACCCTGATCCAGAAGCGGCTCGTGGCGCTCAATGCCGGTGGTCGCCCGCTCGTGGACGTCGATACCGACGACAAGATGCAGATCGTCATCGAGGAGATCAAGCAAGACAAGATCTTCCTCGACACTTCGCTCAACCTCCGCATCACCGGTGAGTCGACCGAGGCCGGCGGCCCGCTCGACTTCGACCCCACGATCCTGTGAACCTCGCGGGCCGCGAGATCGTCGTCGGCGTGTCGGGCGGCATCGCCGCCTTCAAGGCTGCGGCGCTGGTGAGCCTGCTCGTGCAACGCGGCGCCGGTGTCACCGCCGTGCTGACCTCCGCGGCGCGACGGTTCGTCGGTGCGGCGACGTTTGCGGCACTCACCGGTCGGCCCGTCGCCAGCCGCTCGTTCGACCCGGGCGCCTTTCCACTCGGCGGCCACATCGAGCTCGCCTCCCGGGCCGAGCTGGTGGTGGTGGCGCCGGCCACGGCCGACTTTCTCGCCAAGGTCGCCCATGGTGCCGCTGACGATCTGCTCTCCACGCTGGTGCTCTGCATGGAGGGCCCCGTGCTGCTGGCCCCGGCGATGAATGCGGCGATGTGGAGCAAGCCCGCTGTGCAGCGGAACGTCCGGCAGGTCGAGGCAGACGGGCATCGGATCGTGCCGCCGGGCACGGGCTGGCTCTCGTGCCGTCAGCAGGGCACCGGTCGCATGGCGGAGCCCGAGGAGGTTCTGACGGCGATCGAGGCGGTCCTGGCGTCGGCCCCCCGGCGGACCTGAACGCGGGGCCTCGGGAGGCAGCCATGGCGAGGATCCTGCTCACCGCCGGCCCCACGCGTGCCTATCTCGACGACGTGCGGTTCCTGACCAACGCGTCGAGCGGCAGAATGGCGTCCGCGATCGCCCAGGCGGCCCTGGCAGCCGGCCACGAGGTGACGATCGTCAGCGGCCCCGTGCACGTTTGCTATCCCGTCGGGGCCCGGGTGATTCCGGTGGTAACCACCCAGGAGATGCTCGAGGCCTCGCTGGCGGAGCTGCCCGCGGTGGATGGCGTGGTCGCCACGGCCGCACCCTGTGACTTCGAGCCAGCGCACCGCGTCGCGGGCAAGATTCCGCGTCAGGGCGACGGCCTGTCGCTGCAACTCGCCCCGACCCGCGACGTGATCGCCACGCTGGCCCGAACATCGGTGTCGAACCAGTGGTTCGTGGCCTTCGCCCTCGAACCCGGCGCCGATCCGCGGCGGGCATTCGAGAAGATCGAGGCGAAGCGGTGCGACCTGATTGTCGTCAACGACGTGACGGCTCTGGAGGGAACCCGCACCGCCGTGACCGTCTACGATCGTTCGCACAGGGCGGTCGGATCCAAGTCCGGCACCAAGCGGGCGGTGGCGACGTGGCTCGTCCGCCTGTTCGCCACCACGCTGATGACCTCGTCGGGGCTCGCCGCGGACTAGCGGGCAGACCCGCGGCCGCCCTATAAATCGCTCGTCCCGTTCCCGCCCCCGGAGGTCGCCATGGTCAAGGTCGCAGTTCTCGGTGCCACCGGTTACACCGCCCTCGAGGCGATCAAGATCCTGCTCCGGCACCCAGAGGCCGAAATCGTTGGCGTCACCAGCCGCCAGGAGGGCAAGACGCCGATCTCGAGCGTTCATCCGAGCCTCGTCGGCCGGCTCGATCTGCCGCTTGAGGACCTCTCGCCGGAGGAGGTGGGGAAGCGGGCCGACTGCGTGTTTGGCTGCCTGCCGCACTGCGCCAGCGCCGAAATCCTGCCCAAGGTGCTCGCGGCCGGAGCGAAAGTGGTCGATTTCAGCGCCGACTACCGGCTCGACGACGCGGCCACGTACCTCGAGTGGTACGGCCACGAGCATCCCGACGCAGGGCGGCTCGGCGCGACGGTCTACGGGCTGCCCGAGCTGTTTCGCGAGCGGATTCGCCGGCAGTCCCTGGTGGCGAATCCCGGCTGCTACTCCACGTCGGCAATCCTGCCCCTCGCGCCGCTGGTGAAGAGCGGCCTGTTCGAAACCGACGACATCATCGTCGATTCCAAGAGCGGGGTGAGCGGCGCCGGGAGGCAGCCGAAGCTGATGACGCACTTCCCGGAGTGCAACGAGAGCATGTCGGCGTACAACGTGGGCCGGCATCGGCACACGCCCGAGATCGAGCAGGTGATCGCCCGTCACGCGGGCGTTCGGCCGGCGGTGATCTTCACGCCGCAGCTCGCCCCGATGGACCGGGGGATCCTTTCCACGATCTACATTCGCCCACGGAAGAAGCTGGCCGAGGGCGACGTGATGGGCCTGCTTCGCGAGGCCTATGCCGGCGAGCGGTTCGTCCGCGTGGTGGACCACCTCCCCGGCACGAAGGACACGGTCGACACCAACTTCTGCGACATCACCGCCCGCGTTGTTCGCGACCGCGTGCTGCTGATCAGCTGCCTCGACAACCTCGTGAAGGGGGCCGCCGGGGCGGCGGTTCAGAACTTCAACGTCCTCTTCGACCTCCCCGAAACCATGGGATTGCTCTGATCATGTCGATTGCCGACACGCCCGTCACCTACCCGATTCCCCCCCTGCCCCGCGGCTGGCGGATGGCCGCCGTCCATGCCGGCATCAAGCGAAATGCCACCCGTGAGGACGTCACCCTCGTGGCCAGCGACCAGCCGGCCACCGCAGCCGGCGTCTACACCACCAACCTCGTGTTCGCGGCACCCGTGGCGCTCGATCGGTCCCGGACGCCCGGCACCGGCTTTCGCGGCGTGGTGATCAACTCGGGCAACGCGAATGCCTGCACGGGCAGCCGCGGCCTCGAAGACGCGCGGCAGATGGCCGCCCTCGCTGCCCGCGAACTCGGGGCGGCGGGCGAGCAGGTGCTCGTGCTCTCCACTGGGATCATCGGTGAGTTTCTGCCGATGGCGACCGTCGAGAAGGGCATCCGGGCTGCGGCGGCGGCCCTGGCCGGCGACGAGAAGGCGGCGCTGACGGCGGCCCGCGGCATGATGACCACCGACACCCGGCCGAAGATGGCCGGCGGCACGTTCACCGCCGACGGCGTTGCCTGCACCGTGTTTGGCATGGCGAAGGGCGCGGCGATGATCGGCCCGCGGCTGGCCACGATGCTCGGGGTCGTGGTGACCGACGCCGCAGTCGCTCCGGCCGACGCCCAGCGGCTGCTCGCGGCGGCGGCGGAAGAGACGTTCAACTGCGTGAGCGTGGACGGGCACATGAGCACCAACGACACCGTGCTCCTGCTCGCCAATGGGGCGGCCGGCGGCCCGCAGCTCAGCGGTGCGGGGCTCGAGGCGTTTGGGCGGACGCTCTGGTCGGTCTGCGAGTTTCTCGCCCGGGAGATGGCGGACGACGGCGAGGGTGCCACCCACGTGATGCGGATCGAGGTGACCGGTGCCGACAGCCGCGACTCCGCCCGGCAGATTGCCCGCACGATCGCCGACAGCCCGCTGGTCAAGACGGCGGTGCACGGCGCCGACCCCAACTGGGGCCGGATCGTGTCGGCGGCCGGCTACTCGGGCGTCGCCTTCGACCCCACGCAGGTCGTGCTCCGTGTCAACGGCACCCGGCTGTTCGAGAGCGGCGCGCCGGTGCCGTTCGACGCCGACGCCGTGTCGGCCGCGATCAAGGGGAGCCGCGAGACGCTGATCGAACTCGCGGTGGGCGCCGGCCCTGGCCGCATCCGGTTCTATTCCAGCGACCTGACGGCCGACTACGTCCACCTCAACGCGGACTACCATACGTGACCTGGGCCTCAGGAAGCCCAATCGCGTGAGCGATGGGGGCGGTATGCGAGACGGACGTGGGGGCAGCCGTACGCCTGACGGCGTTACGCTCCCTGCGAGCCATCCCGGCCTCAGGAAGCCCAATCGCGTAAGCGATGGGGGCGGTATGCGAGACCGGCGTGGGGGCAGCCGTACGCCTGACGGCGTTACGCTCCCTGCGAGCCATCCCGGCCTCAGGAAGCCCAATCGCGTAAGCGATGGGGGCTGGTGGCGATTTCGGAGGGCTCCGGCGTCGCTCGGCCGCAATTTTCGCTCGGGATTCGCCTACAATCTCCCGACTTGACGCAGGCGCACCGAAAAGGTTTGCTCATCGCGTTCCCCCGAAGCCCCCGAGTGCCAGCCGATGTCCGTTCTCTGCCTGTCCTTCGCCCCGCCAGCCGATTCGTTTCTGCCGCCAGTCGGCGGCGTCGCGCCGGTGGACCTTCCCTTCGCGACGCCCGTGATCGGGATTTCCGTTTCGTCACCGGTGTCGGCCGCCGCTGATCCCGATGGCGACGAGGAGGAACTCGGTGACGAGGAGGATCTCTCGGTGGCCCAGCCGCTCGCCGACGAAGACTCCACGTTCGATGATTTCGACGACGAGTTCGACGATGACTTCGAAGAGGAAGAAAACGACCCCGACTGGGACCATCCGGACGAAGGCGACGCGCCACCGCCGCCTCCCGCCAAGGGCCCCGGCCGGAAGAAGTAGCCATCCGCATCCGTCTCCAGGGTTGTAGCGATGTCCGGCCTCGACACCCACTCGGCTCCCGACGACCCCAATGCGGGCTCAGGGAAGGGCCGCAGCCGCGGCCGTCCCCGCACGCAGGCGACCGCCTGGTTTGGCACGCTCGGACAACTCGACTTCGACATCGACTTCTTCGAGAAACTGCTCGCCCGGTCCCCCACGTCGCTCGAGGGGCTCAGAGTGCTTGCCGAACTGGTCAGCAAGAAGGGCCTCGTGACGCGGGCGGTGGACCTCGACCGCCGGATCGTCCAGCTGCAGCCCGACGACTTCCTCGCCCGCTACAACCTCGCCTGTTCGCTCGCCCGCGCCGGGTGTGCCGATGAGGCCATCGACGCCCTCTCGCGGGCGATCCTCCTTGGTTACGACGACCTCGATCACATGGAGGCGGACCCCGACCTCGAATCGCTCCGCACCCATCCCGATTTCCTCGCCCTGCTCGGCGAGTGACGGCCGCTGGACGATGCCGGGGCGGCTCCTGCTAGAATCCGCCGTCCATACAGCCCCGAAGGAGCGCGCATGCTCGACCAGTACGACAAGATCACGGAAGCGGCCACCTTCATCTCCACCAAATGGGGCCTCACTCCCAAGGTGGGCATCATTCTCGGCAGCGGCCTCGGCGGGGCCGCGGCGTCGATCTCCGAGAAGGTGACCATTCCCTACGATCAGATCCCGCACTTCGCCCGCTCGACGGCGCACGGGCACTCCGGACAGCTCGTCTGTGGGCTGCTTGAGGGGGTTCCCGTCGTTGTCATGGAGGGCCGCCAGCACGCCTACGAGGGCTATCCGCTCCAGCAGATCACCTTCCCGGTCCGCGTCCTCAAGCGGCTCGGCACCGAACTGCTGATCGTCACCAACGCCTGCGGCGGCCTCAACCCGCAGTATCGCTCGGGTGATCTGATGGTGATCGAGGACCACATCAACCTGATCGGCGACAACCCGCTGATCGGCATCAACGACGAGCGGCTCGGACCCCGGTTCCCCGACATGTCGGCTCCCTACCCCGAGGCATTCGTCGACGCGGCGCTGGCCGTGGCCCGGCGTGAAAACTTCGTGGCTCACCGTGGGGTGTACGTCGCCGTCACCGGCCCGAATCTCGAAACCCGCGCGGAGTATCGTTTCCTGCGGACGATCGGCGCCGACGTGGTGGGCATGTCCACCGTCCCCGAAGTGATCGTCGCCGTCCACTCGGGCATGCAGGTGCTGGGCATCTCCGTGATCACCGACATGTGCCTGCCCGACGCACTCGAGGTGGCGACGGTCGATCACATTCTCGCCACCGCCCGCTCGGCCGAGCCGAAGCTCCGGGCGATCATCATGGCCGCGGTGCAGGCCGCTGGCCGCGGCAAGGCATGACCAGAGGACGGCTCGGCGATCCCGGCCTCGCCGCCACGCGACACCGGTCGCTTCTGCGGGTCGGCACCGGCGACGCTCCGAAGCAGGCCGTTCATGCCGTCTTCGTGCCGCCCTCGACGTGGGGCGGTACGAAGGGACAGTGGCGGCAGCCGGATCCGCAGCAGGACCCACGCTTGAGATGGAAGGCTGCGGTGTAGACCAGCAGGCCGTCCTCGATGTAGTAATCCGGCCGCTGCTGCGGCGGCTTCGGCGGATCGTCTGTCATGGCTGCACCTTGAGTGCCTGCGTGATCGATGGTGTTGCTTCGCGGAGCAAACCCATCTTTTCCCTGCCTGAAAAGACCTTCGAACCCATCGTGGTCACTCGGCAGACCGCATCCCGGGTCGGAATCTCGGCAGCGGCTGCTGCCCGGGATGGCGGCCGTCCGTCCGTGCCTGTTCGCTCCGCCCCTTCACCATGGCGGAGAGTTCGTCAGCCATGTCGCTCAATCCGCGAGCCTGCGCCGTGATCTGGGCGCTGGCCGCGGCGGTCTCTTCCGCCGTCGCGGCATTGGATTGAGTGACGTCGTTCATCTGATCGACCGCGATGTGAAGCTGGCCCACGCCCTCGGCCTGCTGCGCGTTGGCCGCCGACACCTTCGCGATCAGCGTGGCGGCTTCCCGCGCGCTCTCCGTGATCTGATCGAGCGTGCCCGCCAGTTCATCGACCACGGCCACCCCGTTGCGGGTGCTGGCCCGCACCTCGTCGATCAAGTCGGTGGTGTCTCTGGCCGACTCGGCACACCGAGCGGCGAGGCTGCGGACCTCGTCGGCGACCACAGCGAATCCGAGGCCCGCCTGGCCCGCTCGGGCGGCCTCGACGGCGGCGTTGAGCGCGAGCAGGTTCGTCTGAAAGGCGATTTCCGCGATCGACTTCACGACCGTTGTGGTCTTGTCGGTGGAGGTCTTGATGGCGTCCATGGCCTCGGCCATGCGGAGCATCGAGGGCTTGCCGCGACCAGCAAACTCTGCCGCCGTCGTGCTCCGCTTGTTGGCCAGCCCGGCGTCGGCGGCGTTCTGGCGGGTCATGTCGTTGATCACCCGCACCGTCGTCGCCGCCTCTTCCAGCGACGCAGCCTGCTGCTGGGTGCTGGAGGCCAGCGACTCGCTGCTTCGCGAGATCTCCTCGACCGCCGTGGCCACCTCGTTCGAGGCGGTGTCGAGCACGCCCACGATCTCGCGAAGCGGCCGCGAGATGCTCCGGGTGATCAGCATCACGAGGATCGCTGAGGCCAGCCAGGCCCCCGCCGCCAGCGACAGGGCCCAGATCCGCAGACCCCGGAGATCGGCGAGCCGCCGGTCGAGCAGACCGTCGAGCCAGTCCACGCCGTCGCGCCACAGCGAGAAGCTCTCATCCCGCGCGGCTTCGACCTGCTGAACGAGCGGCTGGAGCCCGCTCGCCTCCGCTGCCGAGGCCGGATCACCCAGCGTCGTCAGTGACTGCAGGAGCGGGCGGGTAGCGGCGGCGTAGCGCTCGAACGCCGGCGGCAGGCCGGTCTGGAGGCTGTCGTAGGCCCCGTAGAACTTCGCATCCTCAACCTTCACCGTGTCAACGTCGGCGGTGATGCGGTCGAGGTCGGCCTTGAACTGCGCCGCCAGCACGGCCAGCTTCACCCGATCGGCAGCAGTGACCGTCGGCCGCTCCGAGAGCTCCGCGAGAAATTCGAGCGACTCCGCCAGGCGTCGCTGGGTCTCCGGCAGCGCCAGGAGCGTGGCGTCCATGAGGTAGTAGCTGTCGAGGTCGGGATCGAGAATCAGGTTCGAGGTGTCGCCGGCGTGCTTGATCATCATCAGGATCCGATCGAGCAGCACCGCATGGAGCTTTGCAGCGTCCTTCTCGGAGTTGGCCTGCTTCAGCGACTCCCACTCCCGCGCCACCGCCGCAGGGGCGATCTGACTGCGTCCGCGGTCGGCGAGCCCCTTGTCGGTGAACTGCAGATCCTCCGCGTGTCGCTCATCGATCTCGCGGATCGCCGCGAATGCCTTGTCGATCTCAGCCCGGCTGCGAGTGATCGCCTCCCGGCCGGAGGCGTTGCCGTCGCGCACGCGGCGGGTCGCAAGGTCGTGTTGCGGCACGTGCTGCAGGAGCGTCGCGAGCGGCCGCTGGTAGGCATTGCCGAGCTTCTCAAGCTCGGTGAAGCGGATGTCCTGGTTGATCCCGCGAATCACGAAATACAGCAGCACGACGATCGGCAGCGTGTAGGCGAGGCTGATCAGGGTGAGGCGGCGGGCGATCGGTAGTCGTTCGAGGATTCCAGGCACTGGGTCACCACGGGGAGATCCCTGCCGATCGGAACAGCGTCGGCAGGGGGCGGATCGATCATACCTCGCCACAATCGGCCTGCCGGACCGACTCGCGGAGCGTGCTTCCCCGCCGGCTGACAACGAAAAAAGCCGCGCTGGCGGATGCCAGCGCGGCCTTCGTTCGTGATCGTCTATCAGCCAATCATCCAACCGTCATCCCGGCCGAAGGGTCGTTCGGCCTGCGGCCAGGAATGTTGTTCGAGGAGCGTTGCTCAAGACCTCACTTGGTGACCTTCGGAGCGTCCTTGAGCAGGACGTTCGTGAACACCAGCGACGAGGAGGCCGGCGAGAACTGCAGGTATGAGAGTGTCGCCGAACCCGACGTGGTCATCGATCCGAAGGACGACTGGGTGAACTTGTTCACGAGGTCGTCGCCCGCAGTCTGACCCAGGCTCGCTTCACCCGCCTCGGACTTCTCTGACTCGATGATGATGAACGTGCGGACCATGTTGTCGCTGTTCGGGGCCGCAGCCACGTTCAGGAACGATTCGAAGGGGACGGTCTCGAAGCCAAAGCCCATGCGCGGGGCGTTGTTCACGACCTCGGAGCCGAAGGAGGGCTTGGCGAGTCCCGAGTGGTAGCCGACGGTGTCACTGCCGGCGGCGAGCGACTTCAACACAGCCGGCGAAACGGTGGTCGCCGACTCGGAGGGCATGGAGCCGAGGGAGCCCAGCACGCCCTGGCTGGCCAAGGCACCGGCGGTGCCGTGGGCGGGCGAGACAGTTTCAGCACGCGACACCGCGGAGCAGCACGAGACGGCGGCGATCACGGCGATGGCGACAACGGTGCGAATGGCAATGGAACGGAACATGGAGCGAGTCCTTTCAGAACAGTGGCCTGGCAGGCACGAACGACCGATACCTGGCGGCCTAGGGGTTGGGATTGGTTGACGAACAACGAACACGAACGACCGAAAAATGGCCTGCTGGAGCAGGCATCGATGGCCCTGGCCGCGAACGAACGACGCTCGCGAACGGGGTGTGCGAGAAGCCCAGGGGACGGTCGGGCTGAGGCCACGATGAACCGACCACACCGGGAGCAAAAAGACTGGTTTTTGAGCGAGTTTTCGCGGTTTCCCGCGTCGTTTCGGGCCTCACCAGGTTGGTGATCACCATCCTGGTGACCGTCTCACCAACTTGGTGAGTCCGGCCCGTCTTGCCGGACGAGGCCTGCACGCCAGCGGTACGGCGGCCGGCGGCCAGCGGGCTGACAGAGAAGGGGCTGGCCGTGACCGAGGCTCCCATGGCGAAGGCGGACGCGGCGCAGGCCATGGGCCCCGCCTCAATCGCCGACTCGACATGGTTCAGAACCTGGGAAAACACGGAAAAACTCCTGAAAACCGCCTGTGCGGACCTACCTGAACTCGAACTGCCTTGAACTGTCTGACGCTTGATTTCCTCGCCCTCAGACCGCCCACCGACCAGCTGGCGAAGCTCCCTGAGGCAACCTCGCGTAGCGACCGAAGAACGGGCCAAAACCGGCAAAATCGTCTGGGATCGCCTCCTGCTGCGGGCAGTGCCCGGCCTCAGGAAACCCCTGGAAAAAGCCTCTTCCCGGCATTACCTGCCGGTCCGACGAACCTCTTCCGACGAGATGCCGACGGCAATCACCATCAGGGCAAACACCTCTGGCTGTGGGACCTTGGAAACCAACTCACCTGCGGGCAGGTCACTGCGACCCACTCGCCGGCGAAGGAATCCATTTGCACGTTGCGTGCCAAATCCCCCGCAGCCGTCTTTTTTTCTGAAAGTGCCCGTTTTTTGAGGCTCAATCGCGGGCCGCGGCCGTTGATGAGGAATCTCACCCCCTCACCATCTCGGTGTGGCCCGTTGCCGAGCCGAAAAGGGGGTATCCTGCCCGCCGAATCGCTCCTTCCAGTCGGCCCCGCCGTCCAGCCCCGGAGGTCTCGTCGCGTGACCCAGCACCCGAACACCCGTGGGTCGAGTCCGGCATGGCGGAATCTCGCCGCCCATGCGGCCTCGCTCAGCGACACCCACCTTCGCGACTTATTCGCAGCCGACCCCGCCCGCGGCGAGCGGATGGTGATCGATGCCTGCGGCCTGCACGTCGATTACGCAAAGCAGCGGGCCACTGCCGAGACCCTTGCTCTGCTCGTTGGTCTGGCGGAGGGCTGCGGGCTCGCGGAGCGGATCGCGGCGATGTTCGCGGGCGAGAAGATCAATGCCACCGAACACCGCGCCGTGTTGCATGTCGCCCTACGGGCGCCCAGAGGCGAGCGGATCCTCCTCGATGGACGCGACGTCGTTCCCGACGTTCACGACGTGCTCGGCCGGATGGCCGTGTTCTGTCGGAAGGTTCGCGACGGCTCGTGGAAGGGGCATACCGGCCGGCCGATTCGTGCGGTGGTCAACGTGGGCATCGGCGGCTCCGACCTTGGGCCCGTGATGGCCTACGAGGCGCTACGGTCGGAGACGGACCGGCACCTCGCGTTTCGGTTCGTGTCCAACGTGGACGGCACCGATTTCGCGGAGGCCGTCCGCGACCTCGATCCCGCCGAGACGCTATTCGTGATTTCCTCGAAGACATTCACCACGCAGGAGACGATGGCCAATGCCAGATCGGCGCGGCAATGGCTGCTGTCCGCGCTCGGTGATGCGGCCGCCGTTGCACGGCACTTCGTCGCCGTCTCAACCAATGCCGCCGAGGTAGCGGCGTTCGGCATCGACACGGATGCCATGTTCGGCTTCTGGGACTGGGTGGGCGGGCGGTACTCGATGGACTCCGCGATCGGCCTGTCCACCATGCTGGCAATCGGCCCGGAACGCTTCGGCGAGCTGCTGGCCGGCTTCCACGACATGGACGTCCACTTCCGCACCGCCCCGTTCGCCGCCAACCTCCCGGTGCTGCACGGCCTGCTGGCCGTGTGGAACACCTCGTTCCTCAACGCTCATACGATCGCCATCCTGCCCTACGACCAGTACCTCAAACGGTTCCCGGCCTATCTCCAGCAGCTCACGATGGAATCGAACGGCAAGCGGGTCACGCTCGACGGGCTTACGATCGACGATTACCAGACCAGCCCGATCTTCTGGGGAGAGCCCGGCACGAACGGCCAGCATTCCTTCTATCAGTTGATCCATCAGGGGACGCGGCTGATCCCCTGCGACTTCATCGGTTTCGCGCAGTCGCTGAATCCGCTTGGCCGGCATCACGACCTGCTGATGTCCAACGTCTTCGCGCAGGCCGAGGCGTTGGCCTTCGGCAAGACGGCCGACGAACTGCGGGCAGAGGGCGTTCCGGAATGGCTGGTGCCGCACAAGACGTTTCCGGGCAACCGGCCGAGCACGACGATCCTCGCCGAGCGACTCACCCCACGCGTCCTCGGCAGCCTGGTGGCCCTCTATGAGCACAGCGTGTTCACGCAGGGCTGTGTCTGGGGCATCAACCCGTTCGACCAGTGGGGCGTGGAACTCGGCAAGGTGCTTGCCAACCGGATCGTCCCGGAACTGGAGGCGGGGGCGGAGCCGACACTCAGCCACGACAGCTCGACCAATGCTTTGATCCGCTGGTATCGGGCCGCCGCCGCGCGTGGCCGCTCCTCCGCATCGTGACACGAACAGAGTAGGCCATGCAGTACGAAGTGCTCCCAGACGAGGCCGCCGTGGCAGCAGCCGCGGCACGACTGATCGCCGAGGCGGCCCGCCGAGCCGTGTTGACCCGCGGCCGGTTTCTGATGGCGGTGAGCGGCGGCAAAACGCCCTGGGCAATGTTGAGGAACCTCGCCTCCGAGGACGTGCCGTGGGCGAGCATTCACGTGTTTCAAGTGGACGAGCGGCTCGCGGCGGACGGCGATCCGGACAGGAACCTCACCCACCTCCACGCGAGCCTCATGGGCCGCGCACCGATTCCTCCCGGGAACATCCACGCGATGCCGGTGACCGCCACCGATCCGGAGGACGGGGCTCGCGACTACGAGCGGATCCTGACGGCGTGGGGTGGGGATCCGCCGGTGCTTGATCTCGTCCACCTCGGCCTCGGCGCCGACGGCCACACGGCGTCTCTCGTGCCCGGCGACCCTGCGCTGGCGTGTCGGGATCGCGACGTGGCCATCTGCGGCGTTTACCAGAACCGGCGGCGGATGACGCTGACGTTCCCGGTGCTCGATCGCGCCCGCGAAATCCTCTGGCTCGCCACCGGCGCCGCCAAGGCCCCGATGATCTCGCGGCTCCTCGCCCGAGACGAGACGATCCCGGCCGGCCGAGTCTCCCAGACCAACGCCGTGCTGCTCATCGACGCGGCCGCCGCCTCAGGAAGCGTCACCGCGTAAGCGGTACGGCTGCCCCCCCGCCAGGAAGCGTAACCGCGTGAGCGGTACGGCTGCCCCTTCTGCCCGCTGCTCCCTTCGCTTACGCGATGGGGCTTCCTGATCCCGCGTCAGCCGTTCGCGTCGTCTTCGAGGCCGTCGATGAAGCGCTCGAGGATGTCGGATCCGATCCTCAGCACCCACCAGTCTCCCTCCACAACCGGCTTGAGGTCCGCCACCGCGTCCTTGGCGCCCGCCGGGGCGAGGTCACGGAAGCGGTTCAGGCCGACGTGGACGGTGCTCCACAGCGTGACCAGTTTGGTCGCCGACATCTCGCTCGGCTTGCCGTGCACCCAGAGTTCGAGCGGCGCCTTCGCCTCCGCCGCTTCCTCGGGCAGTTCCGGCACCTTGGCATCGGCCGGTCCAGGGCTGGTCACGATCCAGTCCTCGGTGCTGGCGAAGTGACTTACCCATCCGCTCTGTTGCGGCCCCAGCAGGGCCAGAGACTGCTTCCACGGCACGTTGGCGTTAAGTTCGTCAACCAGCTTGTCGGTGTGCTGTCCGAAGGCCGTGAGAAGGGTCACCTTCATGTCGCTGAGGGCGATGGCGTCCGCCTGGGGCCGCGTGCGGGCGATTTCTGGCAGGGCGAACCGGCGAACGAGGCGGCCGCGAAGGCCCGGTGGTGTGGCGAGCCCCTCGAGCCGCGACGAGTAGGAGGCCTCGATCGACTCTGCGCCTTCGCTGAACTGCGTGCCGTCGAAGCGGATCTCACGATGCACGTCAAACTGACCTGCACCCGTGTTGTATGCCTTCACGGGAGGCTTCGTCGCCACCGTGCGGGTGGAGGTGGTTCCTTTGAAGTGCAGCGTGAACACCGGCCGCTCGTGATCGGTGTCCATGGTCAGCGTCGGCCGGCCTCGGGTGATCGCCGTGCCGGTGACGCGCGCGCCGAAGAGACAGCGATCGACCCGGGAGCCCTCCTCGACGGCCGGCGGCGCATGCTCCTGGATGAACTGCTTCGAGATCCGCAGCACTACCCTGGTCTGCTTCGCCGAGTCGTCGCCGGACGACTCCTGGGGCTCCGTCAGAGCCTCCTGCACCTTCTGCTGAACTTTTTCCTGAAGGGTGTCTTGGAGTGTCCCGTCGATGGCGCCCTGGATCGTGCCCTGCAGCGTGTCTTTGATGACATCGGCGATCTTGGCTTGCGGCGGAGCGTCGGCCGCCTGCATCGGTTCTGCTGAATGCGCCAGCATGAGCGCCAGGAATGCCGCGAGTGTTGTGCGTTGTGCTGCCATGAAAGACCTCCTTGAAATCCCGCGATACCCCATCTGGATTGGTGCCCATGCCGCGTTCGGCCGAGCCAGGCCGCCGAGGGTAGTTTCGCCGCCACCTCGCCGCAAACGACGCTGGTATCGGGGGTTCACGCCTATACTGCCGCCATGGCTCATACGCCCGGCATCGTTGCGCTTGTGGTGCTGCTGGCGGGACAGGCTGGGGAGTTGTGCCGCGGCGACGAGTTCCCGCCGCCATTCAACAGTGAGGCCGACACGTCCGCGGAGCCCCTGCCCGCGGCCGAGGCCGCCGCCACGATGAGCGTGCCGGCGGGGTTTCGAGTCGGTGTGTTTGCAGCCGAACCGGAGGTGCAGAACCCGATTGCCATGGCATGGGATGCGCGTGGTCGGCTCTGGATCGCCGAGAACCATACCTACGCCGAACGCCCGGTGCGGATGGAGGCCCGACTCCGGGACCGCATCCTGATCCTCGGCGACCGCGACGGTGACGGCCAGGCAGACGAGCGGACGGTGTTCATCGACGACCTGCAGCAGGTCACGAGCGTCGAAGTGGGGCTGGGTGGTGTCTGGGTGCTCTGCCCGCCGCGACTCCTGTTCGTCCCCGACCGCAACGCCGACGACGTCCCCGATGGTCCTCCGAAGGTGCTGCTCGACGGGTTCGACGTGGCGACGGAGAACTACCACAACTTCGCCAACGGCCTGAGGTTCGGCCCCGATGGCTGGTTGTACGGCCGCTGCGGCGCCTCCTGTCCCGGACTCGTCGGGCCACCGGGTTCATCGCCGCGACGGCGGGTGCGGGTCGAGGGGGGCGTCTGGCGATACTCGCCGCGGTCGGGCAGGTTCGAGGCCGTCTGCCACGGAACGACGAATCCGTGGGGCCACGACTGGAACGCCTGGGGTGACGGCTTCTTCATCAACACCGTCAACGGTCACCTCTGGCAGATCATCCCCGGGGCCCATTACCAGCGTCCCCACACGGTCGACCCGAATCCGCACGTCTATGAGCTGCTCGACATGCACGCCGACCACTGGCACTTCGACACGGGGGCCGGCTGGAAGAAATCGCGCGACGGTTCGGCGAGCGATCTGGGGGGAGGTCATGCCCACTCCGGGATGATGATCTACCTCGGCGACAACTGGCCCGAGGAGTATCACGGCCGGCTCTTCACGTGGAACTTTCACGGTCGCCGAGCCAATCAGGAACTGCTCGAGCGGGACGGGAGCGGCTACGTTGCCCGCCACGGCCCCGACGCGTTCCTGGCCGGTGATCCGTTCTTCCGCGGCATCGAGCTGTCCGCCGGCCCCGACGGTGCCGTAATGGCGCTCGACTGGAGCGACACCGGTGAGTGCCACGAAGCAACCGGCGTGCATCGCACGAGCGGGCGGATCTTCCGCATCGCCCATGCAGCGGGACAGCGCCGGGTTGCCGAGGACCTAGCCACGCTGCCCGCCGGAACGCTCGCGGAGTTCATCAGCCATCCCAACGAGTGGCACGCGCGACAGGCCCGGCTCATCCTTGCCGATCGGGCCGGACTGGGTCAGATGGTTCCCGATGCGGAGACCGCCGTGGCCGAGCTACGGGAGGCCCACGCCGCGCTTCGACGGCACGCGATGGCCGAGAATCCGCTGATCGCCTGCCACGCCGTCCTCGCACTACACGCCAGCGGTGGCGGCGACGTCGCGCTGTTCCGCCAATGTCTCGACCACCCCGACGAGCACCTTCGGGCCTGGGGTGTGCGGCTGCTCACCGACTCGTGGCCGCTCGACGGCATTCTCGGGCCGGCCGAGCTGCCCGCCGACGAACTGGCACGCGTGTCATGCGAATACGACAGCGTCGCGGTGGATTTCGTTCGGCTGGCGACAAACGATCCCAGTGGCCTCGTTCGGCTCGCCCTCGCCTCCACGCTCCAACGGTTGCCCGTGAACCGTCGCCTGACCCTCGCCACGGCCCTGATGACACGCCGCGAGGATGCTGCCGATCACAACCTGCCGCTCCTCGTCTGGTACGGGATCATTCCCGCCGTCGAGGCGGAGCCGACCCTGGCGGCCGACGCCGCCGGGGCCTCGCGGTGGCCCACGACGCGGCGGCTGATCGCCCGTCGGCTCGCCAGCCTCATCGAGCTGCAGCCTGGGGGGATGGAGCGGCTCGTTGCCGTCATGGCGGCAGCCGACGACCCGACGGTGCAGCATGACCTGCTGGCCGGGATCGCCGCAGGGCTGTCGGGGTGGAGGCGGGCGCCGAAGCCCCACGGCTGGGATGGGCTCGCGGCCACGCTGACGACCATGGGCGTTGCGCAGGAGGCCCGCGTTCGCGAGTTGTCGGCGGTGTTTGGTGACGGGCGGGCGATCGGCGAGATTCAGCGGCTCGTCCTCGATGAGGAGGCCGACGCGGGGCTCCGCCGTTCGGCGCTCGAGACGCTGGTGCGGCAGGATGGCGACGAAGTGCGTGACGTCTGCCTGGGCCTGCTCGACGACCATCGGCTCAACGCGACGGCGGCCGAGGGGCTCGCGGGCCGTGACGACCCGGAGGTCGCCACGGCCCTGCTCCGACACTACGGCAAGTTTCGCAGCCCGCAGCGGCCCAAGGTGATCGGGATCCTCAGTTCGCGGAAGAGGTTCGCCGCGGCGCTCCTCGCCGCCGTAGACGACGGGAAGATTCCACGCGACGCCGTCACGCCGTACGACCTCCGGCAGATTCGCTGCCTCGGCGATGCCGATCTCGACGCCGTGATCGCACGGGTGTGGGGCGGGGTGAGCAGCGAGACCGCGGCCGACAAGCGTCAGCGCATCGCGGCGTTCAAGGACGCGCTTCAACCGGCCGCCCTGGCGGCGGCCGATCTCTCCCACGGCAGGCGCCTGTACGACCAATCCTGCGGCCAGTGCCACAAGCTCTTTGGTGCGGGCGAGTCGATCGGTCCGGACCTGACCGGAAGCCACCGGACGAACATCGACTACCTCCTCGACAACATCGTCGACCCCAGCGGCGTGGTGAGCCGGGACTACCGAATGTCGATCGTGACGCTCGCGGGCGGGCGGGTGCTCAACGGCCTCGTGACGACCCGCGACGACCGAACACTCACGCTCGTCACTCCGACCGACCGCCACGTGCTCGCCCTCGAGGACGTCGCCGACGTGAAGGTCACCGCGCAGTCGCCCATGCCGGAGGGGTTGCTCGACCAGTTCTCCACCGACGCCGTCCGCGACCTGATCGGCTACCTGATGCAGCCCTCCCAGATCAGCCGCGGTCCAAGCCCAACGCCGTAAGGCGTGGGGCGAGGCCAGGACAGCGCCCAGACTCCTCCCAACGCCGTAAGGCGTGGGGCGAACCACCACCCGACGCCGCGTCCGGCTGCCGTACGCCTTACGGCGTTACGCTTCCTGATCCGCCGTACGCCTTACGCTTCCTGATCAGGAAGCCCAATCGCGTGAGCGATGGGGGCCTGCCCGATGCGGAGTTCGGCATCGATGCCGCCGTACGCCTTACGGCGTTACGCTTCCTAATCCGCGGTCCAAGCCCAACGCCGTAAGGCGTGGGGCGAGGCCAGGTCGGCGCCCATCTTCCTCCCAAC
>JBBAVQ010000008.1:25461-29793 GCA_040397625.1 Pirellulales bacterium
CCGATGCGGAGTTCGGCATCGATGCCGCCGTACGCCTTACGGCGTTACGCTTCCTGAGCCGCGGTCCAAGCCCAACGCCGTAAGGCGTGGGGCGAGGCCAGGACAGCGCCCAGACTCCTCCCAACGCCGTGAGGCGTGGGGCGATCCGCCACCCGACGCCGTGCCGTTCCGTGCGTCGGCGCTGCCGAACAGGACCGGACGCCGGCCCCCTGTGGGGTCGGCGACGGTCGCGGTAGGATTGCAGCGTTTTCGGCCCAGCGACGCCTCGTCCGGGCCTCCGCCCTGCGCTTGTTCACTGCCCATGTTCGAACCCGTCCGCGGCCAACCCGATTTTCCCGCCCTTGAAGCGTCGATCGCCGCCTGGTGGCGGGAGCGGGGCACGTATCAGAAATCGCTCGACCGCCGTCGTGGCGCTCAGCGATTTGTGTTCTTTGAAGGGCCGCCCACGGCCAACGGCATGCCCCACCCCGGGCATTGCCTGACACGCACGATCAAGGATCTCTATCCCCGCTACCGAACCATGCGGGGGCAATACTGCGAGCGAAAGGCCGGTTGGGACACCCACGGTCTCCCCGTCGAGGTCGAGGTCTGCAAGGAGCTCGGCATCCACTCCAAAGCCGAGATCGAGGCCTATGGCGTGGAGCCCTTCATTCACAAGTGCCAGGAGAGCGTCTGGCGCTACATGAAGGAGTGGGAGACGCTCACCGAGCGGATCGGCTTCTGGATCGACCTTTCGAAGGCCTACGTCACCTACCACCAGTCGTTCGTCGAGAGCGTCTGGTGGGCCCTTGCCGAACTCTTCGACAAAGGACTCCTCTACCAGGGTCACAAGATCGTCTGGTGGTGGGCGCAGGGCGGCACGGCCCTCTCGAGCGGCGAGGTGGGCCAAGGCTACAAGGAAGTGGCCGACCCGAGCGTATACGTGGCGTTTCCGCTGCTCGATGCCGCAGGCGTTCCCATGAACCGGAGCCTGGTGGCCTGGACCACCACCCCCTGGACGCTCCCCTCCAATCAGTTCGCCGCGGTGAAGGCCGACCTCGACTACGTCGTCCTCCGGGAGGCCGGCATTAGCGAAGGCCCCGAATACATCGTGGCCGAGCCGCTCTCCGCAGGTTTGGCCGAAAAGTTGAAGAAAGAGTTTGAGATCATCGAGCGGTTCCCGGGCTCGGCCCTCGTCGGCCGTTCCTACCAGCCGCCCTTCGACACCTTTCGAACGCCTGGTCGCCCCGAGGCCGCCGCGCTTCTGGCCGGGGGTAGCGACGCCATCGCCTGGCGGGTGGTGGCGGCGGATTTTGTGACCACCGACTCCGGCACCGGCATCGTCCACATCGCGCCGGCCTTTGGCGAAGTGGACTACACCGTGCTCGTCGCCGAGCAGGCCCGCTTCGCACCTGGCAAGGGCCCCACGCTGATCAACGCCGTCGCCCCCGACGGCACCTTCACCGACGTGTTCGGCATGGGGAGCGGCCGATTCGTGAAGGAGTGTGACCGAGACATCACGCGTGACCTGCGGGCCCGCGGACTCCTCGTGCACCAGGAGCAGTACGTCCACGACTATCCGTTCTGCTGGCGGGCCGATAATGATCCCCTGATCCAATACCCGCGGCAGAGTTGGTTCATCCGCACGAGCCAGTTCCGCGAGCAGATGCTCGCCAACAACGCCCGGATCGACTGGCTCCCCGAGCACATCAAGGACGGCCGGTTCGGCAACTTCCTCGAGAGCAACGTCGACTGGGCGCTGTCTCGTGAACGCTACTGGGGCACCCCGCTGCCGATTTGGGTGTGCGAGGAAACCGGCCAGGCCGAGGCAATGCGATCGTATGCCGACCTGCTCGCCAAGCCGGGGATCCAGGGCGCCGACGTGTTCACGAAGGCGAAGGCGGCCAACCCCGACCTCTCAGACGATCTCAGGGTTCACAAGCCCTATATCGACGCCGTGACGTACGACTCGCCGTTCGCCCCTGGGGCTCGGATGCGCCGGGTGACGGAGGTGATCGACTGCTGGTTCGACTCGGGCGCCATGCCGTTTGCCCAGTGGGGCTGGCCGCATCAAGGCCACGCCGAGTTCGACGCCCAGTTTCCGGCCGACTTCATTTCGGAGGCGATCGACCAGACCCGCGGCTGGTTCTACAGCCAGCTGGCGATCAGCACGCTGCTCTTCGGGGATGGTGGCCGTCCCTACCCACATCCCTTCAAGACCTGCATCGTCCTCGGCCACATGCTCGGCGAGGACGGGCAGAAGATGAGCAAGAGCAAGCGGAACTACCGCGAGCCTGCGGAGATCTTCGATAAGTTCGGTGCCGACGCGCTGCGCTGGTTCTTCCTCGCCGGCCAGGCCCCCTGGACGAGCATCCGCTACAGCGAGCGGGCCATCAAGGAAAGCATCCCCGAGTTCCTCCTTCGACTCTGGAACGTCTATTCGTTCTTCCTGATCTACGCGCGAATCGACGGTTTCGACCCGGGAGCGGTGCTCGAAGAGCCCGGCATGCTCGAGCACGCCGACCTCGCGAGAGCTCGCGGCTGGCGACCGGTGGCGGCGAGAGGCGAACTCGATCGCTGGATGCTCTCGGAGCTCAACGCCGTTGCCGCGGCGATGACCGTGAAAATGGACGCCTACGACCACTTCGGCGCGGCGCACCAACTCTCGACGCTCGTCGACGCCGTCAGCAACTGGTTCGTCCGCCGTAGCCGCGACCGGTTCTGGGCCGCCGGCAAGGCCGACGGCGGGCCAGAGACCAATCAGGAGAAGCTCGACGCCTACTGGACGCTGTACGAGACGCTGATCACGATCGCGAAACTCGCCGCGCCGTTCGTGCCGTTCACCACCGAGGCAATCTGGCGCAATCTCGCCGGCTCCAGCTTCGGTGGGAAGGTCGCCGAGAGCGTGCATCTCACCGATTTTCCCACTGGCGACGCAGCGCTCGTTGACCACGACCTCGTCCGCCGGATGGCGGTGGTCCGTGACGTATCCTCGCTTGGCCGCGCTGCTCGGGCCGCCGAGAAACTGAAGGTTCGCCAGCCCCTCCAGAAGGTCGAGGTGATCCTCGCCGAGCCGCGGGCCGATGATGCCGCCTGGCTGGTCTCCCATGCCGACCTCGTCTGTGACGAACTCAACGTGAAGCAGTTCGAAGTCTGCGCTGACCCCGACCGCTACATCACTCGGCAGGTGCTTCCGGACCTCAAGAAACTCGGTCCCAAACTGGGCAAGGATCTTCCCAAGGCCCGCGACGCCCTGGCGAAGGCCGATGCGGCGGCGCTGCTGCATGCCCTGACGGTCCATGGCCGTGCGGAAGTGCCCCTCCCCGGTGGTGGCGTCGCCGTGGTGGAACAGGACGACGTGCTCATCCGAACCACGGCAAAACCCGGCTGGGCGGCGGCGGAGAGTGTCCGCGCTGTGGTGGTGATCGCCAAGGACCTCACGCCGGAACTGATCGCCGAGGGACTCGTTCGCGAGGTGGTCCACGTCATCCAGACGCAGCGGAAAGCGCTCGACCTCGACTTCACCGATCGGATCGAGCTCGTCTTCGCCACGGAGTCGGCAGACCTTCGCACGGCCCTCGAGCAGCATCGCCACTACATCGAGTCGGAAACACTCGCCGCCTCGGTCCACTTCGGCACGCCGCCCGCGGGCGCCGAGCCGCACGACATCGACGGCCACCCTCTCGCGATCTCACTCACCAAGTCATAAACGGTGCCAGCCACCAAATCTAGGTAATCTGCGTAAAGCTCGCTTACCCCTTTTACCCAGTTTTGGTGGCTGTCACCTTTTTTATGCAACCGCTTCGTCTGGCCGTCCTGCTCTCGGGCTCGGGCCGCACGCTCGACAATCTGCTGGAGCGGATCGCATCGGGCCACCTGGCGGCAACGATCGAACTCGTGGTCTCGAGCCGCGAAGACGTCCGCGGCGTGCGGATCGCCGAGGCAGCTGGAATCCCGGTGAGCGTGGTTTCGCCACGAGGGGCTGCCCTGGCGGATTTCAGCCAAGCGGTCTTCAACGCGTGCGAGAGGTGTCCTGCCGATCTGGTGGTGATGGCGGGTTTCCTGCACCTTGTCCGCATTCCCTCGCGCTTCGCCGGCCGCGTGATCAACATCCATCCGTCGCTCCTGCCTGCCTTTGGCGGCAAGGGCTTTCATGGGATGCACGTTCACCGGGCGGTGATCGACCGGGGCTGCACCATCTCCGGCTGCACGGTGCACCTCGTGGACGACGAATACGACCACGGGCGGATTCTGCTCCAGAAGTCCGTTCCTGTGCTGCCCGACGACACGCCTGATTCGCTCGCAGCCCGCGTGTTCGCCGCGGAGTGCGAAGCGCTCCCCGAGGCGATCGCC
>JBBAVQ010000009.1:0-29361 GCA_040397625.1 Pirellulales bacterium
CTGGTGATGATCGCCCACAACTGCCGGATCGGACGCCATGCCATGATCTGCTCGCAGGTGGGCGTGGCGGGCAGCACGACGACCGGCGACTGGGTGGTGATGGCCGGCCAGGTCGGCGTCCGCGACCACGTCCACATCGGCGATAAAGCGGTGCTCGGCGCCCGCTCGGGCGTGTCCAACGACGTCGAAGCCGGCAAGATCGTGCTCGGCGAACCGGCCATCGACCTCCGCGACCGCAAGCTGCAGCTCGCGACGATGTCGAAGCTCCCGGAGATGCGCCGCGAGCTCAAGCAGCTCGCCGCCCGCGTCGCCGGCCTCGAAGGACCTGGCGGTCGGGGAACCGCCGAGGCCGCCTGACGAGGAACGCCATGCCCACGCCGCGGGTCCCCGCCAACAACCGTCCTCCTCTCGACGGGGAGATCGTCGGCATCCTTGCCGGCTGGGGACGCTACCCGGTCGTCGTTGCCGAGGAGATCCGCCGCCGCGGCGGCCGCACCGCCATCCTTGCGATCCGCGACCACGCCGACGCCGCCCTCGAGCCGCTCGCCGACGTGCATGGCCACGTCGGCGTCGCCGAGATCGGCGCGGCCGTGGACTTTTTCCGCCACACCGGCGCCCGCCGCGCGACGATGGCCGGCAAGATCCACAAGTCGAAGATCTTCGCCCGCGGGGCGTGGACCCGCCACCTGCCCGACTGGACCGGCCTGGCGACCTTCTGGCCCCACTTCGTCAGCCGCCGCCGCGACAACCGTGACGACTCGCTGCTGGGCGCGATCGCCGCCACTTTCGACGCGGCGGGAGTGACGATCTGCCCCGCCACCGACTTCGCCCCCGACCTGCTCGCCGGCGACGGCGTGATCGCCGGCCCCGCCCCCACCCGCCAGCAGCTCGCCGACGTGGTCTTCGGCTGGCGGCTCGCCAAGGAACTCGGCCGACTCGACATCGGCCAGACGGTCGTGGTCAAGAACCGCGCCCCGCTGGCGCTCGAAGCGATCGAGGGGACCGACGAGTGCATCCGCCGCGCCGGCAGGCTCTGCCCGACCGGCGGCATGACCGTGGTCAAGGTGGCGAAGCCCCAGCAGGATCTACGGTTCGACATGCCGACGATCGGCGCGGGCACGCTGGAGTCGCTCGCGGCGGCCGGTGCGGTCGTGCTCGCGATCGAAGCAGGACAGACGATCCTCATCGACGAGCCCGAGGTCGCCGCAGCCGCCAGCCGGCTGGGCATCACGGTAGTCTCGTGCCACGATGCCAGCGGTGTTCCGCTCGTTGAGAGACTGACGGCCGCCGCGTGACACCGACCGGCCGGCGAAGCCTATACTCGGTGCATATGCTCGCCCGAGGTGTCCACCGTGTGTTCGTCGTCGTGCTGTGCCTCGCGGTGCCGGCCATCCACGGGAGCGCCGCCGACGCTCCGTCGGGACGGCCGCTGCCGATCGACACGGCGGTCGATGCGTCGCTCGTGATCCCGCCCGCCACAACGCACCATCACGGCCGCGAGATCGCCCAGACGATGCACTTCACGGGCGCCCCGTGGCTCGTCCGCGAGAGCCGGCAGCGGGAGGAAGACTGCCGGCTGTTGCTCGAGGCGCTCGACGTGAAGCCCGGCCAGACGATCTGTGACATGGGCTGCGGCAACGGCTTCTACACACTTGAACTCGCACGGCGTGTCGGCCCCACGGGTCTCGTGTATGCGGTGGACATTCAGCCGGAGATGCTCCGGATGCTGGCGGAGGCGGCCGGCCGGGAGGGACTGACAAACATCCGGCCGGTGCTCGGCACCGCGATCGATCCCCGGCTGCCCGCTGCCGCGATCGATCTCTGCCTGTGCGTCGATGTCTATCACGAGTTTTCTCACCCCGACGCGATGCTCGCCCGCGTCCACGAGAGCCTCGCCGCCGGCGGCCGCCTCGCACTGGTGGAGTTTCGCGGCGAGGATCCGGCGGTGCCGATCAAGCCGCTGCACAAGATGACCAAGGCGCAGATTCGGAACGAACTGGAGCCGGCCGGCTTTGAGGTGGTCGGCCAGTTCGACCGGCTCCCGTGGCAGCACCTGGTATTCCTGGGGGCCAGCCCTGCCGAAAATAGGGTGTCTGACCCTGGAAAACGATGAATTTCTTGGTTTTTTGGGCCCGGTGACGCTGGTACCGGTTATTCCAGCGGCGCCAGGTTGCAATCGCCCTACGACAGGGGGATACTGAAGCAGTTGCTGGCCTGGGAACTTCAGGGGTTCCGGCTGGCCCCCCCGAGACTGGTGAGACATGGCGCTCCGCCCATCGAGTTTTGCGTCGGCCGACTCAGCCGTTCGCGATCCGCGCGGTGGTTCCCTCGATCCCGCGGTCGTCGTCGATGCGTCGGGTGGCACGCGGCTGGCAACCGCCGGCGAATCGACCAACTGGGTGCTCGGCAACAGCGCCGCGATGCGGCGGATCGCAAAGTCGATCGAGCGAGCTGCCGAAGTCGAGTGCACGGTGCTCGTCTGCGGCGAAACCGGCACGGGCAAGGAACTCTGGGCCCGTCTGCTCCATCGCAGCGGCCCGCGCCGCAACAAGGCCTTCATCCCGGTCAACTGCGCAGCCCTCACGCCGTCGCTCGCGGAGAGCCAGCTCTTCGGCCACGAGAAAGGTGCCTTCACTGGCGCCAATGGCCGCTCGCTCGGCATCTTCCGCGCCGCCGAGGGCGGCATGGTGTTTCTCGACGAGATCGGCGAGATGCAGCCGGAGTTGCAGGCCAAGCTGCTCCGTGTCCTCCAGCAGCGCGAGGTGCTCCCCGTCGGTGCCAACGAGCCGGAGCCCATCGACGTGCAGGTTGTTGCGGCGACCAATCGCGATCTCGAAAAGGAGGTCGAGAAGGGTACGTTCCGCGAGGATCTCTACTACCGGCTCAACATGATCGAGCTGCGGGTGCCGTCGCTCCGCGAACGGGCCGAAGACATCCCGACGTACATCGAGTTCTTCGCGACGAAGTTCGCCGATCGGTATCGGCTGCCGAAGTGGACACCGACCGCCGAGGCACTCGCCGAGTTCTGCTCGTTCGAATGGCCGGGCAACGTCCGACAGCTCGAGCATGTGATTGAGCAGGCTTACGTCCTGCAGATGGAGCCGAAGATTCCGTCGCGGAAGTCGGTGGAAGGCGGGGCGACAGCCATCGCCGCCCCCGGACGCCTCCCCTGCCTCGATCTTGCGAAGCTCCGCGAGCAGGCGATTCGCGAGGCTCTTCAGGTGACTCGCGGCCACAAGGCGAACGCCGCCAAGCTTCTCGGCGTTCACGCCAACACCATGACGCGACTGCTCAAGGAAATCGAGGGCGGCGAGGCGTCCACCGACGGCGACTCGGCTGCCTAGGGCGCTGCCTCGTTCGTGCCGCTGACCTGAGTTTTCGGTTCGCTGACCTGAGTTTTCGGTTCGCTGGCCTGGGTCTTCGGTTTGCTGGCCTGGGTCTTCGGTTCGTTGGCCGGACGATTCGGTTCGCTCGCCGAAGGATTCTGCGGCGCAGCAGCCGCCTCGGGCTTGGCCTGAATCACAGGCGGCTTTACAGCCGCCGGCTTTTTTTCGACGGGCCGCGGCCGGTCGTCGTGATTGAGGGCCGACGTCCAGCAGCCACAGGCATACTTGTCGAGCATGCCGATCCGTCGCATGCGATCCCCGTCGACATCGGTGTAGTACAGGTCGGCCGAAAAGGCTCCATTTTCATCGAGGTCACGAAACCGGTCGGCCTCCGTCGGCGTGGAATCGCCGTCCATATCGAGCCAGGGCTCGCTGGTCAGCCCGGCCGAGAGGATCGACGATCGCGACACCGGCTCGCCGTGGAGCACGAGCGAGCGACCTTCATGCCGGTCACCAGCAAACAAGCCGCCCGCCTCGAGCGCAATCCGGCCCGCGTCGATGAACATCCGATCGCCCACCGGCTTGAAACCGGAGAGCAGCGGCACCATCGAGAAGGTGACGAGTGCCGCCCCCGCCAGCAGCAGCCCGCCGAGGCCCGCGGCGATAGCCCCCGCGATACGACTGGCCACGGCGACGGCCCCGTCGTCGTCATCGGAGGTCTGTTCCTGCTCGTCGCGATGCAGTCCGCGACGGATGAGCGCAAACCCGCCCCAGAGCAGCGCGGCGAACACCACCGGGATGAGCCACGACTGGGGCACCAGCGGCCCCAGCACCATCTGGAAGCCGTCATCGATGAGGCTGATGAGCGGTTCGTGCGCAACCGTCGCGATCGCCAGGCAGGCCAGAAGCTCGAGGGCCGCCACGACCGCCGCCTGCAGGCCATACCGAAAACCCAGCCAGCCGCAGCCGAGCACGGTGGCGATCACGAGGATGTCGTACATGGCACGTCCGTTCGGAAGTAGGAGCGAAAGACTCGGGTCAGCCGGTCACCCGCAGGATCTCATTGACGGTGGTGTCGCCGTGCACGACCTTCGTCAGGCCGTCGATCTGCAGGGTGAGCGTGCCGTTGAGCACGGCCGCCGCCTTGAGGTCGCGGGCCGAGGGGTTGGCGGTGATCAGCTTGCGGATCTGGTCGTTCATGACAAGCAGCTCGTGGACGGGCACGACGCCATGGAACCCGGTGCGATTGCAGGCCTCGCAGCCCTTCTCCTTGTAGACACGCTTGATGGCGCCCGGCTTGAGGTTGAACTTCCGCTCCAGCGCCTCGGGCGGCGGGCAGGCGACCTTGCACCTCGGGCACAGCCGGCGGGCGAGCCGCTGCGCCAGCACGGCCGTGACCGACGTCTGCACAAGCATCGGCTCGACGCCCATGTCGAGCAGCCTCGTCAACGCGTCGATCGAGTCGCGACCCTCGAGGGCCGCGAATACGAAGTGCCCGGTGAGCGCCGCCTGCATCGCAATCTCGCAGGTCTTACGGTCGTCGAGATCGCCGACCATCACGACGTCGGGGTCCTTCCGCATCACCATCTGTAGCACGCTGGCAACCGTCGCTCCCCCCGCCACGTCCACCTCGATCTGGACGACGTCGTCGAGCTGCTGCTTCACGGGCGACTCGACCGTCATGATCTTCCGTTGCCGGGCATCGAGGTCACGCAGGGCCGCGTAGAGCGTCGTGGTGCGACCCGACCCGCTCGGCCCCACCACCAGCAGCATGCCGTAGGGCTTGGCGATGGCCTCGCGAAACTGTCCGAGCAGTTTGGGACGAAAGCCCAGGGAGTCGAGCCCGCGCTGCTCGTGGACGGCATCCGGCCGCTGGATCCGCAGCAGCATCCGCTCCGCGGTGGCAGGACCGGTCGTCTCGACATCGATCTGATACCGCACGCCCCGCAGCAGCACGCCGAAGGTTCCCCGACGACCTGCCTCGGCATCCGGGCCGGCCATATCGGCCATCACCTTGAGCGTCGCCATCACGCCACGGGCTTCGTCGCCGCCGAGTTTCTCCAGGCTCTTGTCGGTGCCCCGCGCATGCGATTTCACGTCGTACTGGCTCTCAACGGGCTCGAAGCTCAGCCTCGATGCATTGCCGCGAATCGTCGCCTGCAGCAGCTGCTGGGCCTTGAGCACGTGAGGCGACACGCGGGCCTCCTGCTTGCCCCCGAGCGCGATCGTCATCACCGCCGTGCCGTCCTTCTTCAAAAAGCTGAACGCGTCGATGGGCGTGGCTGACTTGCCCTTCCGCCGGCCCGACTTCGTCTTCCCCTTCGTTCCCGAGAGTCGCTGCCGCCAGCCCGCGATCAGATCGGTGAGCTGCTCCTTGAGGCTCAGCGGGCGGCTTCCGTCAGCCGCTTCCACGGTCCACGGGGCAACGTGCGGACGCAGTTCGGTCGCCAGGTTCCGCAGGCCTCCCTTGCCCAGCACGCGACGCCCCTCCGGCAATCCCGGATCTTTGGAACGGATGAAGAGCACCGCGGCGACCGCCAGGCAGGCCATGGCCACCGGCGCCGCCCACCACACGCCCCACATGCAGCCCGCCAGCAGACCGAGGCCGATGGCGCCGAAGGCGAGATTCCAGCGGCCCGCCTCGTCCGTCCCGAGGACTTCGCCCGTCCGCCGGGCCCAGCCGATGCTGCTGATGCAGGCCGCGATCGCGATGCACAGGCCCGCCGTACACCCGAGCGGCTCCCAGGGAACTCCCTGGAACGAGGGCACGTCGATCGCCGCCAGCGGAACGAGTGCCGCGACCGCCGACGCCGAGATGAAGCCCTCCGAACTGCCGCAGCCAACATGCATGGATTGGTCCGTGTCGGCCGCGGCCGCTCGTACTCCCGATCGTGGCCACGAGTATACCTCCGACCACGACTCTCATTCCGGGCTGCCCGTCGCCTCCGGCGGCGCGGGAAACGTCCGGGTCGGCTCAAGGTCGGCGGCGGCGGCCTGTGCGCGGAGCGTCTCGCCGAGTCGTCCCCAGACCCGCGACCGAATCGTGTCGGGCGTCCAGGCCCAGATTCGGGCCCGCATCAGCAGCGGCGTCGAGGTCTGTCGCATCGCGCTCTCGTACGAGGCATCGACGATCTCAGGGAACGGGGGCAGCTTCGCCTCCTGGGCGACGTGCTTCGTGCCCGGAGCGCTGGCGGCATACCTGCGGTCGTAGACCGAATACGCCAGCCGCATGAATCGGTTGAAGGTGTCGAGCCGTCCCTTGGCGAGGCCGTCGAGCATGGCCCGCTGCACCATCGCATCGAGGAACTGCCGCGTGTTGGAAACGTCGATGTCCATCACCGCCCCCAGCCGCAGCGCCAGAAAGCCTTCCAGCCCCTCGGTGTAGAGCGGCTCGTCGCCGCGGCCCGACTCCTGGGCGATCGACACGAGCTTGCCGAAGCAGCCGGCGGCCTGCGGCTCGTCGCCGTAGAGGTAGGAGAACACGGTTGCCTGCTCGAGGAACGACTCGTATCCGCGAAGCAGGTCATCGACGGTCGCCCGGCCGAACTCCGCCGCCGAGACGCCCTCCGCCGACTGGATCAGCTGCACCGCGTTTTGCATCCCGCGCTCGTAGCCGTCGATGAACCGGGGATCGGGCAGCACGTCGAGCCGGTCGGAGAGCGGGTCGAACTCGATCCGCCCCGACCTCATCAGGTACTGCAGGTTGCCAAGCCGCGTGCGGATGATGGTCAGTTCGTTGAGCCGCTCGCGGTGCCTGCCCTCCCTGGCGATCGCGAAGCCGCGCTCCGACCAGTAGATGCCGTGGGCGTGGGGATGGCCCCAGTCGAGCGGCCCATACCGCTCCATCTGCTCGAGCATGAAGTCGGGCGACATGCGGTAGCGGTCGATGAGCACCCGCTTCTGCAGGTGGGGCACGAGCCGATCGAAGACCGCCTGCGACAGCCGCGGATCGGCCAGCAGGGCGGCGAGCAGGTCGCGGTTGGTGCCCGTCGGCAGCGCCTTACCGGCCAGCAGCTGCGTGTCGAGCGAGGCGTCGTAGAGGGCCGCGCGGCCGAGCATCCGCAGCAGCCGTTCGTCGGGCTTCTCGCCGTGCTCCGCCAGCAGCGCAAGCGCGTCGGCGACGTCACGGTCGCCCTGCAGTGCTTGCAGGTCATCCGGGGCCGAAACGATCCGGCGAAACCGCTCGATCGCCTCGGCGGTCGTTCGGCCGCCGGTCAGGTCGCCGAGAAACTCCCGAAACTCCCGCACGAGCCGGGCCTTGTAGTACCAGTGTTCGCGGTCGGTCTTGCCGCCGATCTTATGGAAGTAGATCCAGCCGAGCTCTGACGGCAGATTTGCGTCGCCGGGATTGAGCGGGATTCCCTGCCGACGCAGCAGGTCGATCCCGCGATTGATCCACTCCCACCGTTCCTCGGCCGCCTTCGTGCACACCGAGATGTTGTAGGCGAGATTCCAGGCCTGAAATCCCCAGACCCGCGGAAACCGAGGCTGCAGGGCCGTGATCCACTGGGCGAGCGTCTGAGCTTCGAAGAACTCGCCGGTCTCCTGCAGCGCGTCGGCCCGCGCCCAGAGCGCATCGACCGCCAGCCCGCGGAAGGTGCCGAGCGCCGCCGTCGCGAGGGCCACGTGTGGGGGCATTCCCTTGGTGCCTTCCATGGAGACGACGAGCCCGAGCGCCTCCCGCTGTCGCCCGATCGACCGCGCGGTGACGCCGGCGCCCGCGAGGCAGGCGACGAGCAGCGTCGCGGCGATCACTTCGACGACACGATCAGACATGGGCTGGGGCCCCCAGGATGGTCAGGTGGATGAACGGATCAGGTCGCGCCGCTCGAACAGGGCCCAGGCGGCCAGCCCGACCACGAGCGGATAAACCAGGCCGATCCGCCACAGGCACGCCAGCACGTCGGCGGACGGAATCAGCATCCCGGTCGCGAGCCGGCCCACGGCGTCGAAGTCAGAGAAGGCCGGCGTCAGCCAGAGTGCCAGGTCGGTGACGTAGCCGAACAGCATCCGAAAGGCTTCGTAGAACCGCAGCTCGCCGAGCAGGCTGGCCGCCCGTCCCGCCCGCTCCACCATCGATCCCAGCACCGACGTGGAGACCATGTTGTAGAGCCCCAGCGCATCGCGGAGAAAGCCGCTTCCGAGGGCCGTGGCGTAGATCACCAGCGACGCCAGGATCGCCATCGGCAAACCCAGGCACGACGCCGCGGCCACGGCCACCGCCGCGACCATCGTGAGCTTGATCCAGATCACCGCCAGGCAGCGAATGAAGTTGCCGTCGAATCCGCCGGAACGGTGAAGGATCCGCAGGCCGTCGCCGGGAGAAAACGTGATCGCGGTCGGCTGTGTCTCGCCAGCGGGCACGAGGTTGCGATTGGCGATGGTGACCCGCAGGTCGCCCTGCTCGTCCACCGCGTCTACCGGCAGGTCGAGGACGTGCACGGCCTGGGTGGGGAGTGTCTGCTCCGCATGGACGCCGTCCGTCATCGGCCAGGGCCGGTCATTGAGCCAGATCGCGAAGCGCACGTCGGCGAGATCGACATCGACGTTGTAGGCCCGCGGCTTGAGCTGCAGCTGCAGGGTGGCGTCGGCGCGGCCGGCCGCCTGCCGCTTCACCCCGCCGAGCCCCCGGAACACGAAGGTCGAGACCGTGTCGGGCGTGACGGTGTGCCACTGCCAGTCGTACTCCTGGCGAATCCGCCGGCGGGCGGCTCCGGGATTCCGCACGAAGGCATCGGGCTCATCTTCTTCGAGCCGCCGAATCGCGGCGCCGATCGCCGCGTCGTACTCGGCACGATTCGCGGGCTCCGGCTGGAGGGCGATCCGGGCGGTCAGCACCTGCTCCGTCACGGCAGCGCGATCCTGTGCATCGGTCGCCTCGGTCGCAGCCAGAAGCCGAACGAACGTGGCGGTGCCCGCCCCCACCAGAGCCACCATCAACAGGTCGAAGAGCGCGATCCCGAGCCACTTGCCCAGCAGATACTCCCATCGCCGTAGCGGCTTGACGAGCGTCATGTGAATGCGGCCCGAGTCGATGTCGCCGCAGATCGAGCCGCAGGCGAGGACGATCGTGAGCAGCGCCAGGATCACGCCGGTGATGCCCAGCGACCAGCTCAGCAGGAACTGCATGCGATACTGGAGACGCTCCGTGTGATCGAGCGCCAGCGGCAGCGTGGGCACGAGCACCAGCACGAGCAGCGCGAGCCCCAGCGATGCTCGCATTCTCACCGCCTCGTCGAGCACCGCGCGGGCCACACCAGTGACGCCCGTGGATCCCGAGAGCGCCAGATGGATGCCCGCCAGCCCGAGCCAGCAGCCCGCCGCCATGCCGATCACGCCGGCCAAGCCGGTGGCCTCGACGGGGCGGCCATGCCTCGCGAGGAACCAGACGACGACGATGCCCGCCAGGCCAGCGGCAAGCGCCGTTGCCTGCCGCCGCCATCGCGGCGCGGCCTCGAATTCCCGCCAGGTCCACCAGACGCACGCGGCCGCGACGGCCGCCTGCACGACGCCACCGAATCCACCCCCCAGCATCCTGGCAGAGGCCTCTGCGACCACGCTGCCGAAGACAAGCGCGATGAGCGGGCGGGCCGCGAAGCGCCAGGGCTGATTCGGTCTGTTCATCGTGGCCGAGATCACGGCTGCCGGTTGGTGAGGCGATCGATGAGCGCCGTGTCGATGGGGCCGACGGGCTCGGCCGCGGGCGGGGGCGACGTGGTCGGCGCAGCAGCCGGCGCAGTGGTCGGCCCCACAGCCGTGGCAGGCGGCGCACTCGCCGGCGCAGCGGCTGGCGCGGCAGCCGGTGATGCGACGGGCGACGCGACAGCCGGCGTGGCAGCCGGCGCGACAGCCGGCACGCCAGCCTTGGCCGGCGCGTCGGTCACGGTGACCGCGGGCTTCGCGGCGCCCTCCTCCGGCTGGTCCGCCCCCGAACGAAGAAAGTCGGCCACCCGCCCTCCGGAAGTGGCGCCGCTGGTCCGGGCCCCTTCCGCGCGGGCCTGCTCGACGATCTCCAGGAACAGCGACTCCATCCTGCGCCGCGGCCGCTCGACGGCCACGGGGCCGATTCCGTGTCGCTCGAGCACGCCGCGAACCTCGGCCACCACCGCGGGCGGCAGGGCGGCGGTGCGGATCGTGGTGCGGTCCTCCTGCTCGAGTAGCTCGTCGCAGGTGCCCTCGGCCCGTACCCTGCCGCCGAACATGATCGCCACGCGATCGCAGAGATCCTCGACATCCGACAGCTGATGGGTGCAGAGCAGCACCGTCTTGCCGCGGCGGCCGAGGTCGGCGATGAGATCCTTGATTTGCTTCGCTCCGACCGGATCCATGCCGCTGGTGGGCTCGTCGAGGATCAGGAGCTGCGGGTCGTTGATCAGGCTCTGCGCGAGCCCGACCCGCCGCTGCATCCCCTTGGAGAACTCCCCCACGGGCCGGTGCTCGACCGCGTCGAGCCCCACCATCTCGAGCAGCATGTCGATCCGCTCGCGGCGCAGCCGCGCGGGCAGGCGGAACAGCCGGCCGTAGTAGTCGAGCGTCTCGCGAGCCGACAGGAAGCGATAGAGGTAGCTCTCCTCGGGCAGGTAGCCGATCCGCTGCTTGGACGCTACGTCCCGGGGACGACGACCGAGCACGGCAATCCGTCCCGACGTCGGCGTGATCAGCCCCAGGATCATCTTGATGGTTGTGCTCTTGCCCGAGCCGTTCGGCCCGAGAAGCCCGTAGACCTGTCCGCGGCGGACCTCGAGATCGACACCCTCCACGGCCCGCACCCGCGGCCGCAGCCAGAAGTCGCGGAACGTCTTGGTAAGCCCCACGCACTTGATATCGACGCCCTCGGCCGCGTCGGCGGGCCGCCCGCTGCCGCTCGCGGATTCCTGCCGCTTCTCATCCGTCGCGATCATTGCATCCTCCCTGCCGCCAAAAATCCTTGGCTGTATGCGTGGTCCGGGTCGGCCTTGATCCTCGCGCGGCGTAGAGGCACCGCAGCCGGCCGGAGGCATGCTCGGCGCCGGCGGGAATGAGGGCTCCGCCCCACCTGCGGTGTGTGAGTTCTCTGCTCAAACGCTCCGGAGCAACCGCCGCGGAGCACAAGTCGCACCGACTTCTGCGCGTGCCTCCGATCCGGCTGCTCCCCCGCTCCGGAATCAAATTCGAGGGATGATGGTGCGGGGGGCTGCCCGTGCCCGGGAGCCGGGCTCGGCGGCAAGCGAAGCCACGATGGCGAAGCGCAGCCGGCGTGCAGCGAGCGAAGGGCAGGATGCCCGTAGCGAGCGTCCGGCGATGGGCATGGGCAGCCCCTCGCGGCGCGAGGCTCTTCGAGAACCCGTATAACCGTCTCACCTGCCAGACTCCGCCTGCTTTTCCTTGAGCGACCGCATCTGCTCCTGCTGCCGTTCCTTCTGGATCACGGGATCGCGATTGAGCTGGAGCTCAAGCTTTCCCGGCACGGTGTAGAACGTCTCCACGTCACCGGTCAGGATCCGCTCGCGGGCATCCTCCCAGAGACGCGACAGGATGATCCGCGGGTTGCGCTCATACTGGGGGAGGAGTCGCTGGAACGTCTCGCTGTCTCCCTTCACCCGCTCCACCACCTGGGTGCGGTAGGTCTTGGCCGCGTTGACCACCTGCGCCACCTCGCCGCCGATTGCCGTTCCTGCGATGGAAAGTTCGCCGAACGCCGCCTCAATCTCCCGTTCGGTGGCGGCGACCTCGTCGGCGGTGCCGGCCTCCCCCGCGCGCTCGAACCGATCGAGCAGGCCCAAAATCTTCTCCGCACCCTCCCCCGCCGCCTCACCCAGGATTCGTGCCCGATCCTGCTGGGCCGCGACGATCCGCTGCGACCGATCCGACTCGGCAGTGGTGACGGCGTCGAAGCTGCCGATCACGCTGACGGGCGCCGAGACCTTGTCGAGCGTCAGCTGGTCGATCGAGAGGCCTGTGCCCATCTCGGTGAGTCGCCGCTGCGCCACGGCCGTCGCCACCTCGCGGTTGACCACGCCCTTCAGCAGGTCGTCGGCGGGCAGCTGCGCAATCGCCTGGACGATTCCCTGCTGGGCGGCACAGGCGACGAGGCTCTCGGCGAGGGGACGCTCGCCCACGTTGGTGACAAAGGCCACCGGATCGGTCACGCGATACGTCACGGTCCAGCGAGCGTGGGCGATGTTCATGTCGCCCGTCACCAGGGAGCCGTCGCGGACCGGGTTGAGCGGCCGCGCGCGGGAGTTGCGGATCTGATCCCTGGTCATACCCTGATCGCGCTCGCCCGACTCGTACCAGAACGCGTCGTTGATCGCGAGCGTCATCGGCCGCGTGTCGACCTTGACCACCTGCTCGAGCGGAAACGGCGCCGCCAGGTAGGTGCCCCGCTCCAGCACCCGCTGGCCGGGGCCGCCCACGTAGTCGCCGAACCGCAGCCGCAGCGCAACCTCGTTGGAACCCACGCTGAACGTGCCGCTGAAGGCATAGGCGATGAGGGCCACAACCATCGCCGCCTTGAGGATGCCGAAGCTCACCCGCAGCGCCTCGGCGAGCGACTGCTGCGCCGGATCGAGGGACTCGACGTCGGGCCCGCTCCGGTCGGTGTCGATCGTCATCGCGCCCCTCCACCGCCCGCGGGCCGCGGCGGCTGGCTGGCCGGCGCTCCGGCGGCAGGCGCCTGCCCTGGGTCGCGATTGAACCAGTCGAGGATGCCAAGGCTGTCGGCCGAGAGCACGAAGGTCGTGTTGTGGTCGAGCATCTTCTTGAGCGCCTCGACCTTCCTCAGGAAGATCGCAAACTCCTCGTTCTTGGCGAAGCTTTCGTACTCCTTCGAGGCCTCGCGGTCTCCCTGCGAGCGGATCGCCTGCGCCCGCCGCTCGGCGAAGGCGAGGATCCTGTCGCGGGAGCTCTTGGCCTCGCTGCGGATGGCGGAGGCCTGGGCCTGTCCCTCCTGCAGGGCGTTTTCCGCGAGCCGCTCGCGGGTCTTGATCATCGTCTCGAAGATCTTCTCGGTGGTCGCCTCCGGCAGCACGAGCTTGTAGATGCCCACGCTCTCCACCTTGAGCCCGTAGCCCGACTGCTCCAGCGACTTCTCCAGCGCCTGCTTTGCCTCGTCTTCGATGGCGGCGAGCTTGAGCTTGTCGCGGTCGAGGTTGACCAGTTCGTCGAGGCGGTAGCGGCTGATGATGCCACGGATCTCCCGCAGCCGGCTGGCGAGCTGTCGCGACGCCTCGCTTGGGTCCTTGAGGGTGACGTAAAACTCGAGCGGATTCTCGATCCGCCACGTCAGGTAGGTGCGGACGATCACGCTCTTGCCGTCGGCGGTCTGCAGTTCCTCGATCTTGTCCTCGAGCAGCTGCAGCCGCTTGGAATAGTGGGTGACCTTGTGGATCGGCCATGGCAGCCGCCACTTGAGCCCGGGCGTGTCCTGCACGCTCCCCGCGTCGGCCTTGTCGAAGGTGGTGCGGACCGCCACCTGGTCGTAGCGGACCTGGTACAGAAACATGTAGGACAGCAGGGCGGCGGCGATCAGGCCGCCGATCAGGATCGTGAAGGAGTTCTTCATGGGTCGGTCGTCTTCGTGCCGCCGCGATCGGCCGGCACGCTCCAAGGTCATTGGCCCAGCAAGGTGTCGAGGGCCGAGGTTGGGTCGCTAAAGTCCATCTGCAGGATCGGGAGGTCTCCCTGGTCGCCGGCGATGATGAACTTCCGGCGCTCCGCCAGGCCATCGGCGAGCACCTCGAGGAACTTCCGCACGCGGTAGTAGTTGGGTGACTTCTCGAAGGCCAACAGCTCGCCGGCGAACCGCTCGCGGGCGCTGCGTTCTCCGACCGCCTTTGCCCAGCGGTAACCGCGGGCGGCATGAATCAGCTCCGCCGCCTCGCCCCGGGCCTCGCCGAGCAGCGACTCGATGTCGAGTTCGAGGATCGCGATCTGCCGGGCCGCAGCGGGATCGCCGGCCGCGGTCGCCCGCAGGGCGTCGAGCTGGAGGATCGCGGCATTGATGCGATTGCTGTGGTCCACCGAACCGGCCACCTTCGCCAGCGTCGTGACGGCCTCCTTTCGACCCGCCTGGATCAGGGTCTCGCGCTCCTGCTGGGCGCCGATCTGTCGGTGAAACGCCCGAGCCACCTTTCCACCCGGCGGCTTGAGGACCGTCACCGACACGCCCACTACGTCGAGCCCGAGCCCGAGGCGATCAGCTCGTTCCTGGATCGCCTGCTCCAGCACCACGCCCCCTTCCGCCCGACCGCGGGTGAGCAGGTCGTCGAGCGTGTGGCTGGCGAAGTATCGGCTGGCCTCCTGCTGGGCGATCAGCGTGATCGCCTCCCGCGGGGAGAGCGACCCTTCCAGAAAGTCGAGTAGGTCGCGGACGCGGTATTGCACCACCAGGTCGGCCGCGATGACCGCCAGCCCGCCGGCCCCCGCGTCTTCGGCCCGGGCGTCGAGAACGGTCGGGTAGTACTCCATGCCGATGGTGTCGAAGCGATCATCGCCGCTGCTCCAGAGGATCGCCTCCTGGTTTGCCGTGCGGCCGATCGGGTCGCTCGAGACCTCGATCTGGAGCACCTTGCCGACGGGATAGGTGGCAGCGGTCTCGATCGGCCAGGGTAGCTTGAAGTGGATTCCAGGGCCCCGCGCCGCCCCGCGCACCTCGCCAAATCGCATCACCACGCCTTGTTCGTCGGGGCCGACGACCACGAGCGCCGACAGGGCCAGGAGCACGCCGCCGCCGAGGATCGTCAGCGGCGTGATGGCGCGCCCGAGCAGCCGGTAGAGCCAGCTCCGCGAGACCTCGACGCCAAACTGGTAGTTGATCAGTTCGCCAACCACCTGCCCGAGCGATTCCGGAGCCGTCAGCAGACCGAGCACCCGGCTGTCGAACGCCGGCCGCGGAACCTCGCCGGGCCGCCGGGGACGGTAGGCCTCCAGGAGACCCGTCAGCAGGATCTCGGCCCCGACGAGCATCATCACACAGGGCACCGCCACCGCGACGATGCGGAAGAACGAGGTGTCGTCGAGCAGCGCCGCCACCACCGCCCCCGCCAGCACGAGCGCCGCCAGCACGAAGCAGCTCATCAGGTAGCTGGCGCCGCCCCGCAGGAGCCGCCACGCCCTGACCCGCGTGTAACCGCTGATCCAGCGGGCGGAAATGAAGGCCACGAAGGCGATCGCCGCCGACACGAAGAGCAGCCCCACCGGACTCGCCCCCGGCGCGATCGTGGTCACCACATTCGGCCCGGCCGCGGCGGCGATTCGCCAGAACCGCCAGAGCAGCACCGCACCGGCGACGATCAGGTAGACCGCCACCAGGAAACTCACGCCCGACAGTCCATAGCCAAGTAGGTTGGCCAGCCGCTGCCGGGCCCGCTGGAGTTCGTCGGAGAGGTCGCCGAAGAGCACCGACGAGGCGGCGTCTTGGGTGGCAAGTTTCTCGGCGGCCAGCGACTCCCGACGCTCGGCGTCATACTGGGCGTACACGAGCGCCAGAATGATCCAGATCGGCAGGCCACCGAGCATGTGCCAGGTCGCCGCCTGGATCGCGGGGCTCTGTGTCCAGAGGCCCACCAGGGCCGTCGCCACCGTCAGGCCGATCTGGATCACCAGGCCGACGATGGCGGCGGTGGTGCCGCGGCGGTAGACGAGGGAATCGTCGGTCACAGGTGGAGGTTCCGGCTGCAGGATGCCCACGGCCGGCGCGGAACGCTGCCCGCGACTGACGCCAGGCCCGAGTTTACCATCGCAGGATTCGCCGGTTGCCGCTGCCTGCGGGTCCCGTAGCCCCGCCCGGGGCGGGGGCCTCCCCGGGCCCGCACCAGCCGGTGGTAAGGTGACCATCCGCACGCCAGCTTCCTGGCCGCCATCCACGCTTCCCTGACGGCCATCCACGCTCCCGGCTCCCCGACAGCCCATGCTTCTCCTCGCCGTCGCCCGCAACGCGTTTCTCGAATCGATCCGTCAGCCGGTGTTCGTCGTGCTCGTGCTGGCCGGCATCGTGGCACTGGTGCTCAACGTCAACCTCGCCGCCTTCACCCTCGAGGACGACACCAAGCTCTTCATCGATCTCGGCCTGAGCACGCTGTTTCTGGTTGGGCTCCTGCTTGCGGCCTTCACGGCCACGAGCGTGCTGACCAGGGAGATCGAGAACAAGACGGTGCTCACGGTCGTCAGCAAGCCCGTGCCGCGGCCGGTGCTGGTGATCGGCAAGTACGTCGGCGTGGCGGTGGCACTCGCCGTCGGCTACTGGTCGCTGGCCGCCGTGTTTCTTCTGGCGATCCGCCACCGGGTGCAGACGGGCCTCGGTGCCGAAGTCACCTTCGACCTACCGGTGCTCGTCTTCTCGATCCTGTTTGGCGGCCTGGCCCTGGCCGGCGCCGGCCTGGCCAACTACCTCTATCGCCGCCCCTTCCCCAGCGTGTTCGTGGTCAGCCTCGCAGCCGCGCTCACGGCGGCGCTCGGCGTGGTCTGGTGCATCGACCGCGACTGGCGCTTCCAGAGCCCCGCCGTCGACTGGAACCCGCAGCTCATGATCGGGCTGCTCCTGGTGTTCGAGGCGCTGCTGGTGCTTGCGGCCGTGGCGATCGCGGCGAGCACCCGGCTCGGACAGATTCCCACGCTCCTCGCCTGCCTGACGGTATTTCTCCTGGGACTGGTGAGCGAGTATTTCCTGGGCACGGTCGTGGGGTCGGCCGACCGGCCCGCCTGGCTGCAGGCGGTCTGCTGGCCGTTCTACGTCGCGGTGCCGAACCTGCAGTTCTTCTGGCCGGCCGATGCCCTCACCCAGGGCCACCCGATCACCGGCGACTACGTCGGCACCGCCACGCTCTACGCGGGTTTCGTCGCCGCGGCACTGCTCAGCCTGGCCGTGCTGCTCTTCCAGCGTCGCGACGTCGGCTAGCCTCGACCTCCGCGAGCCGCTCCGCCTCCGACCGCTCGATCTCCTCGCCGCAACGGACGAGGCGGGCCGAGTTGAAGACCACGATCAGGCCGCTGACGATGTGCAGAAATGCAGCCATCACCGGCGACACGTAGCCGGCCCCTGCCAGCGCCAGAAAGACCACGATGAAGGCGGCGCCGATCACCATGTTCTGCCGGATGACGCCGATCGTGCGGCGCGACAGCTCGATCAGGAACGGCACCCGGTTGAGATTGCTGTTGAGCAGGGCGATGGTCGCGGAATGAATCGCCACGTCGCTGCCCGCGGCGCCCATCGCGATCGAGATGTCGCCCGCGGCGAGTGCCGGAGCGTCGTTGACGCCATCGCCGATCACCGCCACGCGATGGCCCTGCGCCTTGAGCGCATCGACCATCTCGAGCTTCTCGTGCGGGAGTACCTCGGCCTTGAACTCGCTGAAGTGCATCTGCTCGGCCACCCGCCGGGCCACGCTGCGGCGGTCGCCGGTGAGGATCACCAGCCGCTTGAGCCCCAGAGCCCGCAACCGGTCCACCGCCTCGGCCGCCTCGGGGCGGGCGTTGTCTTCGAGGCCGATCCAGCCGAGGAGCCGGCCATCCTTCACGACGAACAGCACGCTCAGGCCATCGGCATCGTCGCTGGCCTGCACGCCCTCGATCGCCCGGGCCTCGACGGCTGTGAGGCCCCCGTCCACGCCCGCGAGCCAGGCTCCCCGACCCACCATCAGCCGACTGCCGGCAACGGTGGCCACCACGCCCCGGCCGGGAACCTCCTCGAAGGCGTCGGGCCGCGTGAGCGGCAGGTTCGCCCGCCGGGCCATCTCCGTGACGGCCCGGGCCACCGGATGGCGGCTGTCCTGCTCGACCGATGCGGCGAGCCTGAGCAGCTCGGCTCCCTCGACGCCCTCGGCCGGCGCCAGCCGCGTGACGGCAAGGATGCCGGTCGTCAGCGTGCCGGTCTTGTCGAACACGATCGCAGTCAGGTTGCGGGCGGCCTCGAGGGTGACCACGCTCTTGACCAGAACGCCGAGCCGCGCGGCCGCGGAGAGCGCTGCCACCATCGCCGTGGGCGTGGCGAGGATCAGGGCGCTGGGGCAGGCCACCACGAGCATGGCGATTGCCCGGCTGAACGCGGTTTCCGGGTCGCTCCGCAGCGCGAAGAACAGCACCACCCCCACGAGCATCAACACCGTCGGCGTGTACCAGAAGGCATACTGATCGACCAGCCGCATGATCGGTGTCCGGGTCCGCTCCGCCTGCAGGATCAGATCCTTGACGCGGCCGAGGAGCGTGTCGGCACCGGCCTTGGTGACCTCGATGTCGAGGGCCCCGGTGAGGTTGATCGTGCCGCCGAAGACCTCGTCGCCCGCCAGCTTGTCGGCCGGCAGCGATTCACCGGTGATGCTCGCCTGGTTCACGGTACTCGTGCCGGTGAGCACGCGGCCGTCGGCCGGGATCGTGTCACCGGGGCGGACGCGGACGCAGTCGCCGGGGCGGAGATCCTTGGCCTCGACCTCCTCCTCGCGGCCATCCTGGGAGGTCGCTCCCGCCGCGAGCCGGTGGGCCTTCGTGGGCGCGAGCCTGACGAGCGACTCGATGCTCGCCTGAGCCCCGATGGCCGTCCGTTTCTCGATCAGCCCGGAGACGATCATGAACAGCGCGACCGCCGCGCTCTCCTGATACTTTCCCGACGCCGCCGCCCCCACGACAGCCAGGGCCACCAGCGCGTTCATGCCGGCCTGTCCCCTGAACAGGTCCCTGACGGCCGCGGCGACCAGCGGCGCTCCCAGGAGCAGGGCGGCGAGGGCCGCCGGGATCGCCGGATAGAAATCCTTGGCCCACAGGAACCGGGCGACGAGCGAACAGGCCAGCAGCGTAGCGCCCACCAGCGTGGCGGCGATCTGCAGCCGCAGCGCGCGGCCGACAGCCGCCTCCGCCGCCGTCGCGTCGCCGGATGCCGGTTCGATGGGAAGGGTCGCCGAAGCCATGGAGTCAACTATAGCCAGACGCACGCCAGACGCACCGCGTCGCAGCGGGCCAACAAAAAACCGCGGCCGCCCGAAGGCGGCCGCGGCATGCGATGGTCGTCGTGGAGACGGGCTCGATCACTGATACGAGCCGGTCTGCGACGTCCGCAGGCGGCGGGTCCACATCTGATCCGCGACCTCCTGGTACCCGAGGGCACCGATCGATCCGTCCGCGGCGTTGCCGAGGTAGCCGTCGCCCTTGTTCTTGACCTCCGTCGCACCCGACGTGACGGTGTCCTGAACCTTTTCGACGTGCAGGTCGGCGAACAGAACCGGGGCGTGGCCGCCGCCACCACCGGCCGTCTTCGGCTGGTGGAGAGGCTCGATTGCCGAGAACTCGTGGATCTTCACCCCGTCGGTGGTGTCACCGGTCACGGTTCCCGACACCGTCATGCCGCCGGTGAAGCTCTGCGTGAGCAGATCGTTCGCCTTGACGACCGGACTACCGGCGAAGTTGACGATCGTCGTCGCATCGGCGGCAACCACCGGGGTCGCAACCGCCCGAGCCGGTCCCATCAAGGCCACGCGGGCCGCGGTGGTATTGCCCTGGGCGAGGTGGTTCTGCGACAGCGGACCGTCGCCATCCGAGAGCGACTTCGTGCCGGGCGTGTAGCCGTTGGTGCCCGAAGGATCGCCGCGGCTGAAGTGCCACGTCGTCGCGTAGTTGGTGTTGTAGCCCTGATCCCAGACTTCCTTGGCCTTGGCGTCGCCGCCGAAGTAGGCCTCACCCGTCTTGTTCGCAAAGGTGGGGGTGGGGGTCTCGGTGTTGTCCCAGCGGCCAGCGGCCAGACCGGTGTCGAAACTGGCCGTCGTGTTGGCATCGGTGACGCCCATGTATTCGGCCACCGTCTTGCTGACCTTGTTCCGGCTGCCCTGATCAAGTGCCTTGCCAGGCTGCGACACCTTTTGCGAGATCAGGTCGGCCACCCAGCCGTACGTGCGAATGTCGCCGTCGCGGCAGTGATCAAACGCACCCGACGAGTAGTTGCCGTTGTTGGAGTTGGCATAGAGCTCGAAACCGCGTCCGAAGCCGGACATGTTGCTGGCACTGCCCGAGGCGTTGGCCGCCGAGCGGGCCGACGACAGGGCGGGCAGCAGCAGGGCCACCAGAACGCCGATGATCGCGATCACGACCAGCAGCTCGACGAGCGTGAAGCCGCGGCGACCGCGGCACGACGAACGACTCATGGGAGAGTTCCTTCTGAAAGGGAGATGCCCGTTCAAGACTCGCCACACGGAGTGGACGTCAGGCCTGAAGGGATTGGGTTGTAGAGAGTGATACGCAGCGAACCCCAAAAAGGATCATTCCGCCTGCCACCCCTCGGAGCAGAATGACTGCTCGTCGGACTCTATGGTACTCCGCCGAATGGCAGATTCCGACCCAACATGGGGAAAAACCGCGTTTTTCCACCGTCACAACCCAACCGAGGGGGTCAGGGAAGGCGGCAGGCACCGTCCGCGCAGCTACCGGCAAGGCGGTAGCGATTGCGGGCCACGAGCCGATAGAGGCTGGACCAGAGCGGCATGCTCCCCGGCACGTGGAGCGGCAAGGCAAGCGGCCACAGGGCCACCAGTCGCCGGGAGAGGTAGCGGACCGCCCCGGCCCCCCGCCAGGCCCGCCCTCGGGTGTCCACCACCACCATCTCCTGCATCAGTTCCTCCCGCGACAACTCGGGAAAGGCTTCCTGGACGCGAGGATCGTGGAGCGAGGTGAACTCCAGTCGGCCGGTGAAATCGAGGCGGCGGAGCAACGAGATCTGTCCGCGGCAGAAGCGACACTGACCGTCATAGAGGACGGTGTCGCGGGTCGGCAGAGCGGTCGATCGGGCCTGGGCCATGGTGACGCCCCGGTGGCGGTGAGCGGACTCCATTCTCTTAACCGCTCGCTAGGGCCGCCTCCAACCCGGGCGCGGCGTTCCGATCAGAGATGACCGATCGGCCCTCGGCCCAGTGGCCCAGCCGGCGGCCGCAGGTTCAGGTTCCCGAAGTGCAGGATCGTCCCCGCGCCGATCGAGAGCAACGTCCAGGGCGCCCAGTCAGGCGCCGCCATGGTTCTGGCCGGACCACTGCCGTCGATCGGGACCACCACGGCGGAATCGACCAGCAGCATCTCGACGCCCAACACACAGGCGAAGATCCCCGCCGCCAGAAGAACGCTCTTCGTCATCGTTGCCTGCCGCGGCTGAGCCGCTTCTCCTCATCAGTCCGGCACACACCCACCAGTACGTGTGTGGTGCATCGACACGAACCCGCCTGGTCCGTGAACAGCCGGGCGATTGGGGCAGTGTGAAACGGTCGTGCCGGCCGTACAGGGCCCGGCCGACGCCGCATGTCATACGGTTCGCACCTGAGCCTTGCGATTTCACGCCGCTCAGGGCTGCCCACGCCCTCTCGCTGGACGTTCGTCTCAAAATCAGGAAGCCCAATCGCGTAAGCGATGGGGGCATGTCGGCCGCGCCGCTCAGGGCTGCCCACGCCCTCTCGCTGGACGTTCGTCTCGGCCCTCCAGGCCTCGACTCTCTGCATGTCCGCTGCGCTCCGCCATCCTGGCTCCGCTTGCTCCCATAGCCCGCTCGAGGGCATGGGCAGCCCCTCGCAGCCCCTCGCAGCCCCTCGCAGCCCCTCGCAGCCACGCGCAGCCACGCGCGACCCGAGTCAGGCGTCCGCAGACGCGGCGGCGTCGCCGTGATCGGTGACATGGGTTCGCACCGGCCGGCGTTCGGTATCGGTACCGGGCACGAGCTGCGGCGCGCCGGCCGAGGCCTCCACGATCTCCTTCAGCTCGGCGCCGTCAATCACCTCGCACTCCATCAGCCGCGCGGTCACCGCCTCGAGCGCGGCCCGCCGCGTCTCGATGATCCGCCGCACCTTGGCCATGCCTTCGTCGATGATCCGCCGAACTTCTTCGTCGATCTCGCGGGCCGTCTGCTCGCTGTGGCTACGGGCGGAAGAGAGATCGGCACCGGCGCCGGCGAGGAATGGCGACCGCGGACTCTCCCGGTAAGTCACCCTCCCGAGCCGGCTCATGCCGTAGTCCATCACCATCGACCGGGCGATCTCGCTGGCCCGCTCGAGGTCGTTCTGGGCGCCGGTAGAGACGTCGGCGTAGACGGCCTCCTCGGCGATCGTGCCGGCGAGCAGCACCTGGATCCGGCTCTCGAGTTCGCTCTGCGTGAGCAGGTAACGGTCGTCCTCCGGCCGCTGCATCGTATAGCCGAGCGCCGCAAGGCCACGGGGAATGATCGACACCTTGTGGACGGGATCGGTGTTGGGCAGCGAGTAGGCGACCAGGGCGTGGGCCGCCTCGTGGTAGGCCACCCGCTTCTTCTCGTCCTCGTGGATCACCCGCTTCTTCTTCTCGAGGCCGGCCGTCACCCGCTCCACGCCCTCGTTGAACTCCTCCATGCCGACCGCCGTCTTGTCGTTGCGGGCGGCGAGCAGCGCCGCCTCGTTGACGAGGTTCGCCAGGTCGGCACCGACAAAGCCCGAGGTGATCCGGGCGATCTGCCCGAGGTCGATCGACGGATCGAGTTTCACCTTCGACACGTGCACCTTGAGGATCGCCTCGCGGCCGCGGACGTCGGGCCGATCGACGAGCACGTGGCGGTCGAACCGGCCCGGCCTGAGGAGCGCCGGGTCGAGCGTCTCGGGGCGGTTGGTCGCGGCGAGCACGATCACGCCGGAGTTGCTGCCGAAGCCGTCCATCTCCACCAGCAGCGCGTTGAGCGTCTGCTCGCGCTCGTCGTGGCCGCCGACGACGCTCGTGCCGCGGGTCTTGCCAAGCGCGTCGAGCTCGTCGATGAAGATGATGCAGGGGGCCTTCGCGGCGGCCTGCTGGAACATGTCGCGGACCCGGGCCGCCCCCACGCCCACGAACATCTCCACAAAGTCGCTGCCGGAGAGTCCGAAGAACGGCACGCCCGCCTCGCCGGCGATCGCCTTGGCCAGGAGCGTCTTGCCGGTGCCAGGCGGCCCGACGAGCAGCACGCCCTTGGGAATGTGGCCGCCGAGCACCTGGTACTTCTCGGGGCTCCGCAGAAACTCGACAACCTCCCGGAGTTCGTCCACCGCCTCGTCGATACCGGCGACGTCGTCAAACGTGATCCCAAGATCCTCCTGGGCATACATCTTGCCGCGGCTGCGACCAAAGGCCATCGGGCTGCCCGCACCGCCGATCCGCCGCATCATCACGAAGAACAGCACGCCGAACAGGCCGGTCAGGAACAGCATCGGCAGCCAGTTTCGCCAGGGGCTCGGGGGATCCTCGTAGCGAAACGGAACACCGTACTCCTTGAGCGTCTTCATCAACTCCGACTCGGAGTTCTCGCTGGGGAGCTTGGCGGCGCGAAACCGCCTCTCCCCACTCGCGAGGCCGCCGACCAGGGGCCGCCGGGGCTGACTCGACTCGTCCGCGGGGTGGGCGTCGGCGATGCCCCGCGGCGCCTCGCGAACCCTTCCAGACACCTCGAAGGCGCCGATCACCACGTCGTGCAGGTCGCCGTAGCGGATCGCAGACGCATCGCCCTCCGACTTCTGCAGCGTCACGAAGCGATCCGGCCCGTCGACCGCCGAAGCCGCGATCAGCCGCTCCAGGTCGCTGTAGGAGATTTCGAGGTCCGGCGCGACGCTGACGAGGCTGAGGGCGAACAAACTGGCCACGCCGGCGGCCACCAGCGACCAGACGAGATTTCCACCCACGGCCGGCTTCCGGTCGGGGACACGCTTGGGAATGTCGCGTTTTTTGGCCATGCCGCTCGAGCGCCCACGGAGCACCGACCGGCCGCCGCTGACCGATGGGAAGACATGAAATCGTAAGCGGACGCATGGCCGACGACAAACGAAACGCCCGGCGGCCACCCCAAGCCCCTCGGAATATACGGCGAAAATCGCAGGTCACGTGTCAGGATCGCGGTGGAAGTTCCCCGCGACACCCCATAGACTTTGCCGATCGTGATCACCGGCCGTTTCGCCACTTCCGCATTCCCGTCGCATCCAGGAGACCACTCTTTAGAGGGGTCGTCCCTGCCGTCGGCCACTCGTCACGGGTCGCTGGACGGCGGTCGGTCCATCCGCGTGGCCGTCCTCGGATCGACCGGGAGCATCGGCCGCAGCACGCTCGACGTGATCGAGGCGTCTGCCGGCCGGTTCAGCACGTGGCTGCTCGCAGCCCACCGGAGCACGGCAGCCCTGCTCGAGCAGGCCCACCGCATGCGACCTGCCTGGGTGGTCATCGTCGATGAGCAGGCGGCCGCCGAGGTCTCCCAACATTCGCTTCCCCCAGGCACCCGCCTCGCCGTTGGCCCGGAGGCCCTCGACGACCTCGTCCGCGATCCGGCCGTCGACCGCGTGGTCTCGGCGATCGTGGGCGCTGCCGGCCTGCGGAGCACCTGGGCGGCGGTCGAGGCCGGCAAAACGGTGGCGCTGGCCAACAAGGAAACGCTCGTGATGGCCGGCCCGCTCGTGATGGCGCTGGCGGCACGGTGCGGTGCCACGATCCTGCCGGTCGACAGCGAGCATTCCGCCGTCCATCAGGCCCTCTGCTCCGGACGGCATGCCGACGTCAGGCGGATCGTCCTCACCGCCAGCGGCGGGCCGTTCCGCACCAAGCCCCGCGAGGCGCTCGCGACGGTCACGCCGGCCGAGGCCCTGGCGCATCCCACGTGGTCGATGGGTCCCAAGATCACCATCGATTCCGCCACCATGATGAACAAGGCCCTCGAGATCATCGAGGCGCGGTGGCTCTTCGACATGCCAGCCGAGAAGATCGCCGTGCTCGTCCACCCGCAATCGATCGTCCACTCGCTCGTCGAGTTCGTCGATGGATCGGTGATCGCCCAGCTCAGCCCGCCCGACATGCGGCTCCCGATCCAATACGCCCTCACCCATCCCGACCGTACCGACGGCCCGGCGCGGAAGTTCGATTTCGCGAAGCCGATGACGCTCGAGTTCGAGCCCCCGGACGTCGACCGGTTTCCGGCGGTGCGGCTCGGCCATGAGGCGGCCGCCCGGGGCGGCACGGCCGGAGCGGTGCTCAATGCGGCCAACGAGGCTGCGGTAGGCCGCTTCCTTGCGGGCGGGCTGCGATTCACAGACATTGCCGAGGCGTGCACGCGGGTGCTGGACGAGCATCCGTTCGAGCCGGAACCCACCCTCGACGAGATTCTCAGTCTCGACGCGTGGGCCAGACAGGAGGTCGCAACGTGGTCGGGTGTCTGATGTCGCACATGGTGCCGATTTTTGGCGGCGCGGGACTGGGATGGTTCGCAGATCCCGCGAACTGGTGGGTCGTGCTCCAGGTCGCCGGCGGCCTGGGCTTCGTGATCTTCGTGCACGAACTCGGCCACTTCCTGGTCGCCAAGGCCTGCGGCGTGAAGTGCGAAAAGTTCTTCCTCGGGTTCGACGTGGGCGGGCTCAAGCTCGCGAGCTTCAAGGCCGGCGAGACGGAATACGGCATCGGCATCCTGCCGCTCGGCGGCTATGTGAAGATGCTCGGCCAGGACGACAACCCGGCTGCGGCAGCCTCCGAGTCGCAGCGGGCGAAGCTCTCGGGCGACCTGCCCGCCGAGCCCGTCGCCGGACCTCACCCGGCCTGGGATCCCCGCAGCTATCCCGCGCAGAGCGTCCCCAAGCGGATGGCGATCATCTCGGCCGGCGTGATCATGAACGTGATCTTCGCCGTGCTGATGGCATCGCTGGCCTACGGTCTCGGCGTTCGAGAGATGACGTGCGCCCTCTCGAGCGTCCGCACGGGAGGCGCAGCCTGGCGGGCCGGCATGCGGACGGGCGACGAGATCGTTGCGATTGCCGGCCGCAAGGACCCCATCTTCAACGATCTCCGCCACGGCGTGACGGTCGGCAACGTCTCCAAGGGGATCGAGTTCACCATCCGGCGTCCGGCCGACGGCTCGGAGCGGACCGTCGTCCTCAAGCCCGACACCGACCTCGGAGCGCCGACGATCGGTGTCACGAGTCCCTATTCGCTGACGCTGCCCACCGACATCTCCAAGGGGCTCGCCGGCGCGGCGGCCCTCGCGAAGCCGGCGTTCGAGGGGGGTGACACGATTCGCGCCGTCGACGGCACGCCCGTGTCGAGCTACGCCGAGTTGCTCGCGTTGATCGCCGCAAAGCCTGCCGCCACGGTCACGCTGACGGTCGACCGGAAGGCACCGGCCGCCAACGGTAAGGCGGGCCAGGCGACGAGCATGTCGATCGAGCTTCCGCCCCAGCCGCGGCTCGTCACCGGCATGGCGATGACTCCCCTGGCGATCAAGGCCGTTCAGGATGACTCGCCTGCCGCAGCGGCCGGCGTGCGGGAGGGTGAGCGGCTCATTGCCATCGACGGCGAACCGGTCGGTGATCCCTTCACGCTCAACGATCGGCTCCTGAGCCGAGTGGGCGAGGCCGTCACGCTCACGCTCGCCGCGGCCGACGGCACGAGCCGAACGGTCGAAGTCCGCCCCCGTACCGTCACCTGGCGGGACGATGAGACAGCCGGGATTGGCAGCCCGCTGTCGATCTCGACCCTCGGCCTCGCGATTCCGGTGCAGGCGACGGTCGCAGCCGTCGCTCCCGGCAGCCCCGCCTCCATTGCGGGCATCGCGGCCGGCGATCGGATCGTGCGGGCCGTCGTCGTCGAGCCGGGCGAGGAGCCCGACCCGAAGGCCGGCATCGAATTCTCCGACCGCGAGCCCAACTGGCCGATCGTGGCGGCACTGCTCCAGCAGTTGCCAACCGGCACCGCGCTGGCGCTCACCGTTGAATCGGCAACGGGCGACCGTCGCGAGGTGACGGTCAAGCCCGAGCCGACCACCGGTCACTACGTCGTCGATCGTGGGCTGGTGTTCGAGCCGGTCTACAAGACGATGAAGGCGGGATCGATCGCCGGGGCGCTGCGGCGGGGCCTCATCAAGACCAAGGAAGATCTCTCGATGGTCTACGGCTTCCTCGGCAAGCTCACGCGGCAGCAGATCAGCCCCCGGCTCCTCGGCGGGCCGATCGAGATCGCGAAGCAGGCGGGCCGCTCCGCGAGCGAGGGTTTCGGCCGGCTGCTCCTCTTCCTGACGATGCTCAGCGCGAACCTGGCGGTCGTAAACTTCCTGCCGATCCCCGTGCTCGACGGCGGGCACATGGTGTTCCTGGCCTATGAGTGGATCCGCGGTAAGCCGCCGAGCGAAGGCGTGGTGGTGGTGCTCAGCTACCTGGGCCTCGCCCTGATCCTCTCGCTGATGTTCTTCGTGTTTGGCCTCGACCTCGGCCTGATCCCGAGGCGGTAGCCGCATGGTCGCAGTCCCGCGGGCGGCGATACGGGAAACGCCGGAGGCGTTTCCGCCCGCCGGCGTCACGGCCATCGTCTTCGACGTGGTCGGCACGCTCGTCGAGCCGGCCGTGGCCGTGGCCGACACCTACGCAGCGGCTGGACGACGGCACGGCATCGACCTCGACGCGGCGACGGTCGCCCGGCGGTTCGCCACGGCGTGGCGGCGGCAGGAGTCGAACGACGCGGCTGCGGCGATCCCGTTTGCCACGTCCCGCGATCGAGAACGAGAGCGGTGGCGGGAGATCGTGGCCGATGTCTTCGGCCCCCACGCCGCAGCCGCGGCCATCTTCGCCGACCTCTGGGCCCACTACGCCCTGCCTGAGGCCTGGCGGCCGGTGAACCGTGGGGCCGCACTGGCCCAGGCTGCGCTCAACGCGGGGCTGGCGGTGGCGGTGGCGAGCAACTTCGACGAACGCCTGCTCGCCGTTGCGCCACACCTCGATCTGCCGGCCAGCGCCGCAGCAGTGTTTCCCTCATCGGAGATCGGCTGGCGGAAGCCTTCGCAGGCGTTCTTTCGATACGTTGAACAGCGCCTCGGACGCCCGCCGGAGCAACTCCTTTACGTCGGCGATGATCCCGAGCTCGATGTCACTGCGGCGATGGCCGCCGGCTGGCGGGCCATGCTCGTCGGCTGACGCCCGCTCATGAAACCGTGCGACCGCGCATCCGCCCGGTGGCGGCCAGGAAGCCTGCGGCGATGAATGCCAGGACCGCCGTCGCGGTGAAGGCCGTGGCAGGTCCAGCGTTGCCACGGTCCCAGAGCCACCCCGCCAGCAGACCGGCAGGCAGCGCCATCAGCCCCTGCACGAACGCATACCAGCCGAAGGCGGCGCCCTGGCGACCATCGGGGCACAGGGCCGCGACGAGCGCCCGCTCCGCCGGCTCCGCGATCCCGTACGCGACGGCCACGACGAGCATGCAGGCGACCGCTGCCGCGAGCGACGTGGTGGCGGCCAGCCCGGCGTAGGCGACCGCGAAGGCGAGCCAGCCGATCACGAGCGCGGGCCGGGGGGTGAGATGGTCAACGAGCGGCCCGGCACGGGACGCCGTGATGCTCTTCACCGCGCCGATTGCAAACCAGACAAGCGGGATAGCATAGGCGGCGACGCCGAGATCGGCGGCCCTCAGCAGCAGAAACTGCTCGCTGGCCGCCCCGAGTGCCCAGATAGCGACGCAGCCCAGCAGGCTCAGCTGCGGCGCGGAGAGCGCGGCCGACGCTGGCCTGACGGTGGCCAGCTGCCGCGGCGGGTCGCGGACGAACCTCCAGATCACGGCCAGCGTCGCCAGGCCGGGCAAGATGGCGAGCAGGAAGAGCGTCCGCTCCCGGCCCGGAAAGGCGAAGAGGAAGAGCATGGCGACGAGCGGCCCCAGGGCAGCGCCGGCGTGGTCCATGGCGCGGATGTGACCAAAGGCCCGCCCGCGGATTGCCGGCTCGACGAGGTCGGTGACCAGCGCGTCGCGAGGCGCGGAGCGGATCCCCTTTCCGAACCGGTCGGCCGTTCGTACGGCGACCACACCGAGCGGCGTGACCACGAGCCCCATGAGCGGACGCAGGATCGCCGAAAGACCATAGCCCACAAGCACGAGCGGCCGGCGGCCGAGCCGGTCAGAGAGCGAGCCAGCAAACAGCCGCACGACCGCCGCCACGGCGTTGGCAAGGCCGTCGATCAGGCCGATATCGACTCCTGTGCCCCCGAGCCCCTTCACGAACGCCGGCAGGAGCGGATAGATCGCCTCGCTGGAGAGATCCGTCAGAAAACTCGTCCAGCCCAATGCCCGCACGGTGGCGGGCAGTTCGTTC